>JBBQDZ010000038.1:0-15588 GCA_038320185.1 Gaiellales bacterium | reverse complement strand
CCGTTCGCGCGGGCGTTCTTCACCCTCGTGGACGGCCTGGGCATCACCTGATGCGCGTCGTCGTCGTCGGCGCCACCGGAAACGCGGGTACGAGCCTCCTGCCGCTGCTCGCAGACGACCCACGGGTCGAGTCGATCGTCGGGATCGCGCGGCGGCGCCCGGAGCTCGCGCTCCCGAAGGTCGAATGGACAACCGCCGACGTCGCTCGCGACGACCTCACGCCGCACCTCCGCGGGGCCGACGCCGTCGTGCACCTCGCCTGGCTCATCCAACCCTCGCATGATCTCCAGACACTCCACCGCGTCAACGTCGAGGGCTCGGCGCGCGTCTTCCGCGCGGCGGCGGAAGCGGGAGTCGGGTCGCTCGTCTACGCGTCCTCGGTCGGAACCTACTCAGCAGGCCCGAAGGATCGGTTCGTGGACGAGACCTGGCCGACCGGCGGTGTGCGGACGAGCTTCTATGCGCGCCACAAGGCAGAGGTCGAGCGGCTGCTCGACCGCTTCGAGGCCGAGCGTCCCGAGACACGAGTCGTGCGGCTTCGCCCCGGGCTGATCTTCAAGCGCGAGGCGGCAGAGGAACAGCGGCGCTATTTCGCCGGGCCGCTCTTCCCGAGCCCCCTCGCGCGGCGCGCCTTCGTCCCGGTCTTCCCGAAGATCCCGCGGCTGCGCTTCCAGGCGGTCCACTCCTACGACATCGGAGAGGCGTACCGGCTGGCGGTGGTAGGCGAGGCGCGCGGCGCCTTCAACGTCGCCGCCGACCCCGTCCTCGACTCGGCGGAGCTGGCGCGGATCCTCGGCGCACGCCTCGTTCCGATGCCGGCAAGACTCCTTCACACGGCGACAGCGGTGTCGTGGCGCGTCCACGTCCAGCCCACGCCGGCGGGGTGGCTGGATCTCGCACTCGGCGTGCCACTGATGGACACCTCGCGCGCGCGGCAGGAGCTCGGGTGGACGCCGCGGCACAGCGCGGCGGACGCGATTCGCGATCTTCTGAACGGCCTCCACGAGGGAGCCGGCATGGACACGCCGCCACTCTCGCCGCGGGCTGGCGGCCCGCTCCGCTTGAGGGAGCTGCTGAGCGGCGTCGGCCGTGGTGGCGATGCCTGACTCGCTTCCTCGCACCAGCCGGGTTTCAAAGCGGCCCAGCGGGTAGCTGCCGCCGCGTGCGATCGCCTGGGGGAACGCCGTCGGAGGGGGAGCCGCCCCTCGACTCGCAGGAGGGCGAGACCATCGTCGAGCCCATTGGGGGGCGCCCCGCCCGAATCTTCGCCGCATCGGTCGTCGCACTCCGTTGGGTGATCCTGCCGGTCTGGCTCGCCGCAGCGGTGGCCGCGGCGCTCTATCTGCCGTCGGTGACCGAGGGCTCGGCGGCAACGCTCGGAGACCTCCTGCCCGCGCACTCGCGTGCCGCCGCGACGGAGGAGCGCGTCGTGCGACTCTTCCGCATTCCGCTCCTCGCGCAGACCGTGGTCGTCCAGCGCGATCCGCACGGCCTGTCGCACGCGGCCCAGCTACGGGTGGTGAGGCGTGCCCTCCGCATCGACCGACACAGGAATCCCCTGCTGCGGTCGATCTCGCTCGCTCTACCGATCACGAACTTTCGGGGCACGTTTCCGGCCGCGCGCGAGCGCGGAACGACGGCGCTGACGTACCTCTTCTTCCGCCGCGACGCGTCGGTCGGCGCGCAGAACGCGCTCGCACACACCTACGCGAAGGAGTACGTCGACCGGCCCGGCGATGCCCTAGTCGGCGTCACGGGAGCCGTTCCCGCGAGGTATGCGCAGTTCCAGGCGATCAAGCACGCGCTCCCGATCATCGAAGCCTCGACGGTGGCGCTGATCGCGCTCATCCTCGGTCTCAGCTTCCGCTCCGTGGGCGTTCCGCTCGCCACCCTCTTCGTCGCCGGCATAGCGTTCGTGCTCGACGACCGAGTGCTCGGCTGGGTGAGCGAGAAGGCCGGTCTGTCGATTCCACGGGAGGTGAAGCCGGTCACCGTCGCGCTCTTGCTCGGCATCGTCACCGACTACGCCGTCTTCTTCTTCTCGGGGGCGAGACGTCGGCTCGTCGTCGGCGAGCCCCGCGTCGAAGTGGCCCGGCGGACGACGGCCGAGTACGGGCCGATCGTCCTGACAGCCGGCCTGGTGGTGGCGGCGGGCACGGCGACGCTCGCCTTCGGAACGCTCGGCTTCTTCCGGTCGTTTGGCCCCGGAATGGCGATCACGGTGCTCACGGGCCTCGCGGTGTCCGTGACGGCGCTGCCCGCGCTGATTGCCATCTTCGGTCGCCTGCTCTTCTGGCCGGGATCGCATCCCAGCGAGGCCAACGCGCAGGACGAGCAGCTTGCCCGGAGGGAGCGCACGGCGCGGTTCCTGGCCGGCCGGCCTCTGGCCGTCGTGATCGCCCTCGCTGCGCTGGCCGCGCTCGTCGTGCCGACCGGAGGCGTCACGGGGGCCGCCCTTGGGTTCCGACTGATCCGCTCGCTCGATCCCGGTACGGAACCCGTGCGCGCGGCGCGTGCCGCAGAGGCTGGCTTCGCACCGGGGATTCTGGCGCCCGTCGAGATCCTGATCGAGCAGAGGGGGCTCTCTCGCCGCCGGCCGGCGCTCCTCCGGCTCCAGGCCGCGCTCGCACGCCAGCCCGGCGTCGCGGGAGTCGTCGGGCCGGCCACACCGCGGGCGGTCGCCGTGCCCGGTGCGTTGCTTGCCCGGAGCGGCAACGCAGCTCGGTACCTTGTCATCCTCGACGTCGACCCGCAGAGCGCGCGAGGCATCCGGCGGGTGAAGACTCTCGAACGGGCTCTGCCTTCGCTTCTTCGCAAGCGCGGGCTCTCGCCCTCGCGGACGGGGTTCGCCGGAGAGAGCGCACTCGCGGCGGAGACGGTCGACAGCGTCACCGCCTCGATGAAGCGGATCGCGATCGCGGCTTTCCTCGTGAACCTCGTGCTGCTAGCGATCTTCCTCCAGGCGATCGTGGCGCCGCTCTACCTCCTCTTTGCGAGCGCACTCGGGTTGACCGCGGCACTCGGGCTGACCACGCTCGTCTTCCAGCGGTGGCAGCACCAGGGCGACCTCACGTACTACGTGCCGCTGGCGGCCGGCGTCCTGCTCGTCTCGCTGGGCTCGGACTACAACCTCTTCGTCGTCGGGCGGATCTGGCTCGAGGCGCGGCGGCGGCCGCTTCGGGACGCGATCGCCGTCGCGGCGCCACGGGCGAGCCGCGCGATCCGCATCGCCGGGGTGGCGCTCGCGTGCAGCTTCGCCCTCCTCGCGATCGTGCCGCTCGACGAGTTCCGCACCTTCGCGTTCGCGATGGCTGCAGGCGTCCTCGTCGACACCTTCCTCGTCCGGGCCGTGCTTGTGCCGGCACTCATCGCTCTCTTCGGCGGCGCCAGCTGGTGGCCCCGCTCCCGTCCAACCCCTCCGCCCGCGCCGGAGCCCGAGTAGGCCGCTGCGTCCTTCAGGCGGCCGGACGGATCGCTTCGACCTCGCGGTTCCTCGCGAGACGCTCCAGCGCCTCCGCCTCGATCTGGCGCACGCGCTCGCGCGTGATCCCCAGTTCCCTTCCGATCGCCTCCAGCGAGAGCGGCTCGGTTCCGGCGAGGCCGTAACGCAGCGTCAGGACGTGCCGGTCGCGGTCACCAAGGTCGGCGAGCGCGCGACCGAGGGCCTCTTCCCGAAAGCTCACCTCGAGCTCCTCCTCCACCGCCGCCTGCTCGCTTGGCAGGAGTTCGCCGAAGGCGGTGCCGGAGTCCTCACCGACCGGCTTGTCGAGGCTCGTTACGGCCCGCGCGGCCTGGCGCACCTCGCGCACCTGTTTCAGCGGCAGCTTCGCCTCCTCGGCGATCTCGTCCTCGCTCGGCACCCGTCCGAGCTTGGGCGCGAGCGATCGCTCGGCACGGGCGATCTTCTGCTCACGCTCGACGATGTGGACGGGGATGCGGATCGTCCGGGACTTGTTCGCCACCCCACGCTGGACGGCCTGGCGGATCCACCACGTGGCGTAGGTGGAGAACTTGAAGCCGCGGCGGTAATCGAACTTCTCGACCGCACGGATGAGGCCGATGATCCCTTCCTGGATCAGATCGAGGAGCGAAAGGCCATGCCCCTGATAGCGCTTCGCGATCGACACGACGAGGCGGAGGTTGGAGTTGATCATCAGCTCCTTCGCCCGCCTGTCTCCCCGCTCGATCCGCTTGGCGAGCTCGACCTCCTCCGGCGCTGTCAGGAGCCGGTAACGGGCGGCCTCGTTCAGGAAGAGCTGGAGGGCGTCGGTCGTCGCCACCGCGAGGTCGCCGTTGACGTAGGTGCTCTCCACGAACTCGGGCTGCGTGCGGCCGCAGTCGTCGGTGAGATCGATCGCGCGGTCTTCGAGCCGCTCGTAGAGGCCCGCGAGCTCCTCGTCGTCCAGCTCCAACTGCTGCACGAGCTCGCTGAACTCGGACATGTTGAGGCAGCCCTGCTCCTCGCCGCGGTCGAGCAACGACGCCAGCTGCTCCTGGCTCATACCCTGCCTATCCCCGCTCGAGCGAAGTCCTAACGTCAGATGAGGCCGCAGGCCCGAGCGGTGTTCGGCCACGGATAGAAGCCGCGGCCGCTTCTCCTCGCCCGCTCCGCGACCCACATCTGCTCGAGCGGCGTCCAGCGGTCGGCCGTGCCTCTTCGGAGCAGGAATCGAGGGGCATACGAGTGCTGGAACTCGAGATCCATCTGCAGCCCGCCGTAGTAGCCATTGCCGGTGTTCGAGTGCCACGCGCCCTCGCCCTCGTGGATGCACAGCCATGCGCGCTGGAACGACGGGCGGCGAGCCCACGTCCAGACGAGCGCCGCCCTGTGCCGCCACCCCTGCAGCACGCGACTGCGGAAGCGGGTGTCCGTGCGGCGCCAGGCAGCGCGCGAACTCGGCGTGCGAGCGAGACCCATCAGCTCCTGCCAGTGCCAGGTCTGCGCGCGGTAGTAGGCGATCCTGTCCAGCACCACGCCGGCGGCCCGCTCGCGGCGCGCCTGCGCGCTCGGCGCCGCGAGCAACGCGAGCGCGAGCAAGATGACCCGAATCCTTGCTCGGTTCACGAAACCTCCCTGGAAGCGGCGCCGACCGCGGCGATGGTTTGGCGGCCAGCAGGCCGGCGGTCGTCAGCGCGCCGCGCTGATTGTCCCTGTGCGGCGCGGGACGTTAGCAGACGCTGGTTCGAGTGCCTTCGGCGAGCTCGGCCGCCACCCGCGCCTGAAACGAGCGGATCAGCCGTTCGCTCTCGGGCAGCAGGAAGCCGGCCTCCAGGGCACCCGAGCGGACGCCCCGCTGAACCGACTCGACGAGCCGGCGATCCTCCGCTCCCACGAGATCGTCGAGCTCGAGGAACTCGCGGATCGCGACCTCGTCCTCGTCCTCTCCGAAGAAGTAGTCGAGGAAGCCGCAGGTGTGGTCGGGCCCGGCGGGCAGGAACGGCCCGACCGAGAGGTTCGCGAGGCCGGGAAAGACATTCACCCGCAGGCTCGGCCACACGAGGTGAAAGTGGCAGCCATCCGCGCCCGCGCGCGCGACGCCGAACTGGCTCCAGAGACCCTCGCGCGCCTCCAGGCGATAGGTGTCAGGGCGCACGTCGACGAGCTCGCTGAAGTCACGGTGGGCGACGGGGCAGTGGTAGCACTCGAGAAAGTTCTCGACGGCGAGCTTCCAGTTGGAGGCCAGTCTCGTCTCGACCCGACCGTGGAACCTCAGCGTGGTCAGGTCGAGGCCGCAGCGCTCCGCGAGGGCCGGAAGCTCGCCGAGCGCACGGGCAAGCGGAGGCGCTTCGAGATCGGCGTTCACGAAAAGGAGCGGGCCCCACGCCTCCACCCGTGCGGCCGCGAGCGACAGCCCCTCGAGCTCCAGCCCCGGCTCCCTTTCCGAGCGCGGCGCCGCCCGCAGCGTGCCGTCGAGACCATAGGTCCAAGCGTGATAGGAGCAGCGGAGCGATCGGTGGCGACCCGGCTCCTCGACGAGGATCGCACCACGATGGCGGCAGACGTTGACAAAGGCGCGCAGCTCGGCGTCGTCGCCCCTGACGAGGACGAGCGGCACCTCGCCCGCAGAGACCGGGAGGACGTCGCCCGAGTTGGCAACGGCCCCCTCGTGGCCGGCGTAGTGCCAGGCCGACCGGAAGACCCGCTGCTGCTCGAGGCGCAACACCGCCGGATCGCTGTACCACGGCCAGGGAAGGAGGGTCGGTGAGCCGCTCACGCTGCGACTGTACGCGCCAACCGACTAGGTTGAGGCTGTGGAGATCCGCTCCCGGAACCAGGCCGACCCGTTCATTACCGCCGACGGCAGCACGATCCGCGAGTTCCTCGGCCTCCCCACCGCCCCGGTCCGCAACCAGAGCCTCGCCGAGGCGGAACTTGCTCCGGGTCAGTCAACGCAGCGGCACTACCACCGTGTGAGCGAGGAGCTGTACTACCTCCTCGAGGGCTCCGGCGAGCTGGAGATCGACGGCGAGCAGGCCCGGGTGACAACCGGGGACGCGATCCTTATCCCGCCGGGCGCATGGCATCAGATCCGCGCGGACGCGACAACGACGCTCCGCTTCCTCTGCTGCTGCGCGCCGCCCTACACCCATGACGACACCTACTTCTAGGCCGCGAAGTGCGCTCATAAGCCGCCATGGTCCTGATCAGCGGGATCGAGGGGCCGGCCTCCGGCACGCCGGGATCGGCCGGTCGAGCGTGACGAGACGGCCGTCGCGTAGCTGGACGCGGGCGCGCAGCCTCGTCGTCCGGCCGCGCTGGAAGGCGAAGTAAGAGATCCGTTTCGCGAAGGGCGCGGCAGCGATTGTCGCAGTCTGCTTCCCGGAGACCGTGAAGACCACCCGTGCCAGCGACTGGGCATCCGGTCCCGCGACGCGCACCGTCACATCCCCGCGCGCACACCGGGCTTTCAAGGCGCCGTAGCCGACGTCGAGCCGCAAGAGCGGACCCGGGCGGCATGCCTCGCCGGCGCAGGCGCGGAGGGTCGCGAGCCGTCGGGCGAGCTCCTGCTTCACCGCGGCGTAGGCCGGATCGGAGGCGACGCTCTGCAGCTCGTCAGGGTCGCGCGCGAGGTCGTAGAGCTCCTCCTCGCCGTTCGCGTAGAGCACGTACTTGAAGGACGCGGTCCGAAGCCCCGCGAAGCTCTTCAGCGGATCGCTGCCGCTCTCCAGGAGGAGGTCTCTCCCCCACTCGAGGCCCGGGTCGGAGAAGAGCGGCACGAGCGACTCGCCGTCGAGGGTACGGCCGGGCGTCGCCCCTGCGAGCGCGAGGATGGTCGGTGCGAGGTCGCCGTTCCAGACGACCTGGGAGAGATGCCGGCCCGCCGGAACTCCTGGGCCGCGCATCAGGAGCGGAACCCTGATCGAGGGCTCATACGGGAGGACTTTCCCGTTCGGGACCCGGTGCTCACCCTGCAGGTAGCCGTTGTCGGAGGTGAAGACGACGAGCGTGTTCGCCGCCTCGCCCGAGTCCTCGACCGCCTGCAGGATAACCGCCACAGCCTCGTCGACTGCCAGCAGCGACTCGAGCCGCCGCCGGTAGTTCTGCTCCACCTGGTGGATGAGCCGGTCGTCCATCAGCGGGGTTGTCCGGATGACGGTCGGCTTCTCCGAGACGTCGACCTCGTTGAACGACGGCGGCGTGGGCAGAGGCTCCAAATCGAGCGTGCCTTGATGGCGCGGCGCAGGTAGGGGCAATCCGAAAGGAAAGCCCGGCGGCGGCGGCTCTCCCTCGGGGCTGGCGGCGTGCGGCGCGAGGAACCCGACCCAGAGGAAGTAGGGAGCCGCCTCGGCGGCGCGCCGCTTGACGATGTCCGCGGCCTTCCATGCGTAGACGTCGGTCTGGTAGGAGGGTGGATCGCTTCCGTAGCTGACGAGACGGCCGCCCTCGTTCAGCGTGTAGCCGAAGTAGCTGTAAGCGCTCGGGTCGATCGCGCCGTGCCACTCGCTCCAGCCGGGCGGGATCTCCAGGGGATTGAAATACCCGTAGCTGTTCAGGTACTTGCCGACGTGTGCGGTGTAGTAGCCCGCGTGCTGGAGCCACACCGGCAGCGTGTTCGTGTTGTCGAGCTTGTAGTAGCCGCCCTCCGGGGGCCGGTTCCCGAGCACGCCGTGGTTGTGCGCGTACTGTCCTGTCAGGAAGGTCGCCCGCGATGGGCAGCAGAGCGAGAAGGAGACGAAGCTCGAGTCGAAGGTGACACCTTCGTCCGCGACCAGCCGGCGCACGTTCGCCAACACGCGCAGCGACTCAACGGTCTGGTCGTCGGTCATCAGGACGATGACGTTCGGGTGCAGGGGCGAGCGAGGCGACGCGACACCCTGACTCGAGACTGCGACGAGGCAAGCCGCGGCGGACGCGCACGCCGCGAGTGCCCACCGAACGATCGTTCTCCCTCCCTGCACGTTCCTCCCGTGGCCGCAGCCCTCAATGTAGACCGCTCGGAGGAGCCTGGGTAGAGGTCGGTCGAGTCGCTGGGGCAGGGCGCGACCTCGTACAGTCCGCGGAGGCGATGTCAACCGTCACGGAGACCCCGACACGCACACGCCGCCGTAGCGGCGCCGGCGGCGGGCTCGGGGGTGCCTCCCGCGTGATCGTGCTGAACGACAACCACAACACCTTCGAGGGGGTTGCTTTCGCGCTCGCGGCCGTCCTCCCGGGGGTGGACTACGACGGGGGGCTGCGGTTTGCGAGCCGCATCCACAACGCAGGCCAGGCGATCGTCTGGTCGGGGCATCGCGAGGCGGCAGAGCACTACTGGCAGCAACTGGAGGCCCGCGGCCTCACGATGGCGCCTCTCGAGCGGTGACTTCCCAGCCGGTCGAGCCGGGCCCGGCGCCGGTCCTGCGCAAGCCCGTGCCCGCAGAGATCCTCGCCGTACCCGCGAGCGGCCTCGAGCGCCAGAGTGAGGCAGGCAGGCGCGTCGTTGTCGTCGGTGCGGGCCTCGCCGGGCTCGTCGCCGCCTTCGAGCTCGCTCGCCAGGGCCACGAGCCGATCGTCCTCGAAGCCCAGAACCGCGTCGGCGGGCGCATCTACACCCTGCGGAGCTTCGCGCCCGGCCTGTACGCAGAGGCCGGCGGCATGCGGATCCCAAAGGCCCACGACCTGACGCTGGAGTACTGCCGGCTCTTCGACCTCTCTCTGCGCCCGTTCGCGATGGGCAACCCGAATGGGATCGTCCATGTCGGCGGCGTGCGCTGCACAGCGGCCGAGGCGGCCGCCGCGCCCGATCGGCTCGGTTTCCCGGTCGCCGAGCACGAGCGCGGCCGCTCGGCCACGCAGCTCTGGGAGGAGGCTGTGTGCGATCTGCGTGCGCTGCTCGAGCGGGACGGCCACGCTGCCTGGGAGCAGATCGCAGCCGAGTTCGACCGGTACTCGCTCGAGGAGTTCCTCGAGCTCAAGGGCTGGTCACGCGGCGCGATCGAGATGTACGCAGTGCTGAACTTCCTCGAGTCCGACCTCCAGAACGCCGTGGTCGAGGTGCTGCGCGAAGAGCTCGGCGGCTCCTATGTGGACATGCACGAGATCGTGGGCGGCATGGACCGCCTGCCCGAGGCGTTCTTCGCCGCCCTCTCCGACCGCGTCCGCTTCGGCGCCGAGGTGCACGCGCTCGAGCAGGACGAGGCCTCCGTGACAGTGCACTTCAAGACTGAGGCCGGTCGCTTCTCCGTCCGGGGCGACTACGCCGTGTGCGCGATCCCCTTCTCGACACTGCGCAACGTCGAGGTTTTGACCCCGTTCTCGCACGAGAAGCGCAGGGCGATTCGCGAGCTGAACTACTCCGCCTCGACCAAGGTGCTCTTCCAGGTGCGCAATCGCCGCTGGGAGCAGGAGGACGGGATCCTCGGCGGCGGCAGCTGCACCGACCTCGGGGTGCGTCGGCTCAACTACCCGACACCGGACCCCTCGACCTCGCGCGGCGTGCTCTTAGCGAGCTACACCTGGGGACAGGACGCCCTGCGCTGGGGGTCACTCGACGAGGAGTCGCGGCTCGAGCAGGCCCTCGACGACGTCGGGCAGATCCATCCGTGGATCCGGGACGAGTACGAGGTCGGGGCCTCGCACGCCTGGTATAGCGATCCCCATGCCGGCGGGGCCTTCGCGCTCTTCGACCCGGGGCAGCAGACCGAGCTTCAGGCGGCGATTCTCCGTCCGGAGGGGAGAATCCACTTCGCCGGAGAGCACTGCTCCCTGTATCACGCCTGGATCCAGGGCGCGCTCGAATCGGGCATCCGTGCAGCGCGCGCCATCGACTCGGCCCCCGCATAGGTGTGCCCCAACCGCATCCTGGCCTAGGGCCCGCTCGTTCTCCGAAGGGGTCGCCGACGGGGTTGAGATGCACTTCCCGCTACTTCGCGAGCGGTTCCAGCTTGTAGCCGACGCCGTAGCGGGTCTGGATGAACGTGTGCCGGGAGGCCGCCCGATCGACCTTGTCGCGCAGGCGGCGTACGAAGACGTCGACGGTGCGGTCGCGGTGCGTGGCCCGCCGGCCCCAGATCTTCTGAAGCAGCTCGTCTCGAGTCGCCACGCGCCCGCGCTCGAGGGCGAGCGCGTGCAGCAGCTTGAACTCGGTCGGCGTGAGATCCGCGCTGCGCCCGTCGACGTAGGCCTGCACCTCCCCAGGGTCGATCCGGAGCTCCTCGATCTCGAGCGGCTCCCCGCGGTCGACCTCCTCTGCGCGCACGCCTCGGCGCGCCGCGACGCGCACCCGCGCGACGAGCTCCTTCATCGAAAAGGGCTTGACGAGGTAGTCGTCCGCGCCGATCTCGAGGGCGTGCACGCGGTCGTGCTCGGTGCCGCGCGCGCTGACGACGACGATCGGCGTGCCGATTCCCTCTGCCCTGGCGGTCTCGATCAGCGTCCAGCCGTCGATGCCGGGCAGCATCAGATCGAGGACGCAGACGTGTGCGCGCTCGTAGCGAAGCCGTGCGAGCCCGAGCTCTCCCCTCGGAACGGACACCGGGTCGAATCCCGCGGCCTCGAGGTGGCGCGCCATGCCCTGTGCGATCACCTCGTCGTCTTCGACGATCAGCACCTTCGGCATCCCGCGTACCATTGTCGCGGCTGAGGTTGCCGACCGGGGTGGAGTGCTGGTGAACGGCTGGTGAACGCCTGGTGACACCGATCTTTCGCCGCGGACCGGAGCCGGTCGAAACCGGCGCGCCGGAGCTCCGGCTCGAGGCGGCGCGTGGGCACGTCCTGATCGAGGAGAGCCGGGAGATGGTCGTCGTCCTCGACGAGCAGGACCGGGTCGTCGCGGCGAGCCGCCGCGCACGCGAGTCCCTGGAGGATCTCGTCGAAGGTGCCCCCTTCCCGCCGCGTTTCCTCGAGAGCGAGGGACGCACTCCACTGCGCGTTTCCTACGAGGCCGCTGGCCGCCGCGAGTCGCTCCTGTACCTCAGCCGCCCCGGCGACCTCGTCGCTTACGAAGAGCTGCGCGCGGGCTTCACCGCCGCGGTCTCGCACGAGCTGCGAACGCCACTTGCGCGACTCCTCGCCTTGCTCGAGTCCGCTCTTCTCCCCGGCGCCGCCGTCATCGAGCTGATCGGGCAGGCTCGCGCCGAGATCGATCAGGTGCGGGAGCTGATCGATGACGTGCTGTTCCTGAGCGAGCTCGAGAGCGGCCGCGAGGTGGTCTCGCTGGGACACGTCCACGCCCTGCCCATCCTCGAGCGCGTCGTCGAGCGGCTTCGCGAGACCGCGGAGCGCGCGGGCGTCGCGGTGCGTGTCGAGTGCCCGGCCTCGCTCGAGCTACCGCTCCGCCACCGCATGCTCGAGGTGGTCGGCACGAATCTCGCGGAAAATGCGATCCGCTACGCGGGGTCAGGCTCCACCTTTACGCTCTCCGCCCGCAGGGAAGGACACGGGATCGTCCTCGAGGCCGCCGACGACGGCCCCGGTGTGGCGATCGAGGATCTGCCGAGGCTCTTCGAGCGCTTCTACCGCACCGACCGGGCGCGAGCCTCGCGCGGCACGGGTCTCGGGCTCGCGATCGTCAAGCACGTGGTCGGCGCGGCGGGCGGCAGTGTCGAGGCTCGCGTCGGCGCGGGAGGCGGCCTCGTAGTGCGATGCACGTTTCCGCCACCGCTCCCGTAGTCACTCCTCTCGAGATAAGGCGCAGGGCACCCCGCCGAGCTGAGCTCTAAGCTGCCGCGGTCAACAGTCCTTCACGAGTAGTTCGCAAAGGAGCGGCGCGCGCGGCATGCGGATTCGTCTGATCCCGCAGAAACGGGAGTTCTTCGATCTGTACGGGCGCGCGTCGTCGAACGCGGTGGACATCTCGCGGCTCCTGGTCGACCTCCTGGATCGCTTCCCGGACGCGGGTGGGGAGCTCGTCGGCGCCATCAAGGAGCGCGAGCACGCTGGCGACCAGGTCACGCGACAGGTGGTCGATCTCCTGAACCGGACCTTTGTCACGCCGTTCGATCGCGACGACATGTACCGACTCGCCGGGGCTCTCGACGACATCTGCGACCACGTGGACGAGGCCGCCGACAACCTCGGCTCCTACGGCGCGAAGCGCGTTCCCGAGAAGGCGAAGGCGCAGGCCGACGTCATCCTCCGCTCGGCGATCAAGCTCGACGAGGCCGTGCAGCGGCTCGAAGGCTTCCGCGACTCGAGCGACGCGCTCCGCGAGCTCCGCGACCTGGAGGACGAGGGCGACCGGCTGGTCCGCGATGGCATCGCCGAACTGTTCCGCTCCGGGGACGACCCAATCTCGATCATCCGCTGGAAGGACATCCACGAGCGCCTCGAGCACGCGGTGGACGCCTGCGAGAACGCCGCGGACGTCCTCGAGGCGATCGTCGTCAAGAACCGTTAGATGGTGATCCCATGAGATCGCCCCTCTCGGATCGCGAGCTGGTCGCTCTGGGGCGCCGGCGCGAGATCGTGGCGTCGACCATCTAGCCACATGGGCGGCTTCCTGCTCGTCGTCGTAATCGTCGTAGCGCTCGGCTTCGACTTCACGAACGGCTTCCACGACACGGCGAACGCGATCGCGACCTCCGTCTCGACGCGTGCCCTGACGCCACGCGTGGCGGTACTGATCGCCGCAGCCGCGAATCTCGCCGGGGCGTTCGTTACGACGGCGGTCGCGAAGACGGTCGGCAAGGGCATCATCGACACGGGCCTGGCCAACACGAAGACGATCCTGGCGGCGCTGATCGGAGCGATCGCCTGGAATCTCCTGACCTGGTGGCTCGGGCTTCCCTCGAGCTCCTCTCACGCCCTGATCGGCGGGCTCGTCGGCGCGGCGATCGTGCAGTCGGGCTCGAAGGGCGTCGAATGGCACGGGATCGCGCACAAGGTGCTACTCCCGGCACTCGTCGCCCCCGCGCTGGCCTTCGCCGGCGCGTTCGTGCTGCTACTCGGGATCTTCTGGGCCGTCGCGAGCTGGCTCGCGCCCGGCCCAGGCAACCGCGGCTTCCGGCTTGGCCAGATCGCCTCGGGCACCTGGGTCGCCTTCACGCACGGGGCGAACGACGCGCAGAAGACGATGGGTGTGATCGCGCTCGCGCTGTTCACGCACGGCTCGATCGACCATTTCTACATCCCGACCTGGGTCAAGATCGCCGCGGGCCTCGCGATCGCCGCCGGCACGTATGTCGGCGGCTGGCGGATCATGCGGACGCTCGGGCAGCGGCTGTACAGCATGGAGCCGGCCGCCGGCTTCGCGGCCCAGACGACCTCGGGAGTCGTCATCTACTTCGCGACCAGGTTCGGGTATCCGCTCTCGACGACGCACGTGATCTCGGGTGCCGTCCTGGGAGCCGGTGCGACGAAGAGGCTCTCCGCGGTCCGCTGGGGCGTCGCCGGCAACATCGTCGTCGCCTGGATCCTCACGATCCCGGCGGCCGCGCTCGTCGCAGCGGCGTGCTACTGGCCGGTCGTCGGGATCTTCTAGCGATCCGCCGGCCGCGACGTCCGGGCGGGAGCGCCGCCTCGAGCGGCGCTCCCGGCTCCGGAGGAGCGGGTTACGACTGGACCTGCTTGAGCGTCTTCTCCGAGGCTACGAGCACCACCTTCGGGATCGGCGCGAAGAGGAGCTTCGCTCCGAAGCGCTGACCGCCGGTCAGTGCGTAGAAGATGAACCGCCGCAGCTGCGGCGCCTTGTCGGTCTTCGTGGGGACGATCACGTAGGTGAAGGTGCAAATCGGGTAGGCGAGCTGGTCACCCTTGGGCGGATTGACGATGTGCAGCTCGTTCGATGCCGGCACCTTCTTGACCGTGCTTGCGGCCGCCACGATGGCGCGCAGCCCGGGCGTCGCGAACTTGCCCGAGTTGTTCTGCACGGCCATGAACTGGATCTTGTTCTTGAGGGAGTAGGCGATGTCGACGTACCCGATCGCGCCCTCCGTCCCCTTGACGCTTCCGGCCACGCCGGAGCTGCCCCTGGCCCCGTTGCCGGCGGGCCAGTTCGCGTTCACCCCGACGCCGATCTTCGAGCGCCAGTTCGAGCTCTCACTCGCGAGGAAGTCCGTGAAGTTGTACGAGGTGCCGCTGTTGTCGCTGCGGTAGACCGGCGTGATCTTCGTCGACGGGAGGTTGACGCCGGAGTTGATCTTCCGGATCGCCGGGTCGTCCCACTTGTCGATCTGGCCGAGGTAGATCTTCGCCAGCACCGAGCCGGTCATGTGCAGGTTGTTCTTGACGTTCGGCAGGTTGTAGATGATCGAGGTCGCCGACAGCGCCCACGGGATCTGGACGCAGCCCTTGCAGGCTGTGAACTGATCCGGCGACAGCGGTGCGTCGCTCGCTCCGAAGTCGACCTGCCGGTTCGTGATCGCGGGGATGCCGCCACCGCTACCGATCGGGGAGTACTGGATCTGGACGCCGGTCTTGTTGTCGTAGTCGGGCGTCCACTGGTCGACGAGCGGCTTGACGAACGAGCTGCCGGCGCCGACGAGCGTGTCTCCGTTCTTCGTGGCGCCCGCTGCCGCCACCACCGCCAGCGCGATGGTTGAGACGACGACGAGCGCGATTCCCTTCCTCAGCATTCCTCTCCTCTCCTCCATGTCCTCGAGAGGCTGCCCCGGGCATGGCCGGAGATGGGCTGAGACCTAGTGTCGGTCCGGTGACGGACCGGTGAACGCGCCTCAGACGGTGCCGCCGAGGCGGCGCCGGCTTCGGGCCAGAAGCGCGCGGGCTACCAGGCTCGTCAGGAGCACGAACGCGATCAGGACGAACGCCGCTGCCCAGGCCTGCTGGTGGAGCGCCGGATCGGGCTGCTCGGAGTAGGTGAAGATCGTCACGGGGATCGAGGGCAACGCCTTCGTCACGTCCGTCGAGACGAGATTGCCGGTGAGCGAGGAGGTGAAGAGGAGCGGCGCCGTCTCCCCTGCCGCTCGCGCCACGGCGAGCGTGGTGCCGGTGAGGATGCCGCTCAGGGTCGTCGGCAGGACGACGCTGACGACGGTTCGCCAGCGGCTGACGCCGAGCGCGAGGCTCGCCTCGCGAAGCGTTGTCGGCACGAGCGCGAGCACCTCCATCGTCGCCCGCGCAACCAGCGGCAGCATGATGATCGCGAGCGCCACCGAGCCGGCATAGCCGCTCTGCCTGTGGCTGACGACGAGGAGCGCGAAGACGAAGAT
>JBBQDZ010000037.1:0-15607 GCA_038320185.1 Gaiellales bacterium | reverse complement strand
GGCGCCGGCGCGCCCAGACGATCGCCTGCCAGAAGGCCGGCTGCGCCCACCCGCCGACAACGAGAACCTGCGGGTCGAAACGTCGCAGCAGTGCGCCCAGGCCGCGATTGAAGACGACCCAGCGCGGGCCGCGGTGGAGCTGCACGCCACGCAAGAGATTCCACGCGAAGCGAAACTCGCGCTCGTGGAAGTCGTAGTCGCGCCGGGGATCCGACCGGCTGACAGCGACGACGCGCAGCTGGACTCCCTCGCGCTCCGCGAGCGCGTTGAAGAGCGGGATCCGGTACGGCGAGAGGATGTCCTTGAGGATGAGGACTCTCATCGACTGAGTCGCTCCAGGATGCGACGGGGGCCGTGTGCACGCGCCAGGCGCTTCAGGAAGATCGGGCTGAGGAGCAGGGCCGGTTCCTCGCGGGCGGCCTTGCGAGCCGCCGAAGCCGCGTCCCCGAACTCTCGCAAGCCCCACAGCGCCTCGACGCGACGCTCGAGCAGCAGCCGGCGCGCCCGGCCGCTCGCCTCCGGTAGGTGCTTGTCGACTACGCCGAGCATGCCGAGGTACAGCCGGTCCGAATCCGTGTTGGCGCCGTGCAGTCGGTAGAGCGAGACTGGCTCGGAGCCGGTGAGCGTGAGCCCGCCTCGCCGAGAGAGGCGGAGGTAGAGGTCGAGATCCTCGTAGGCGTCGAAGCGCGCGTCGTAGCCTCCGGCCCGCAAGAAGGCCTCGCGTCGCACCATCGTCGCCGACGTGTAGATCGGGCACCGGCTCTCGAGCAGCGCCTCGTAGGTCGCGCCCTCGGCGGCCAGGCGGTCGAAGCGCGCGCGCAGGAGGGCATTCCAATCGTCTTCCGGCTCCAGCCGTGCGTCGACGACCTGAACCCGCCCGGCGCACATCGCAGCTGACGAGGCCCGGCCGAGGGTCGCCCGCTGCCGCTCGAAGCGGCCGGGGAGCGCCAGGTCGTCCGAGTCGAGGAAGGCGACGAACGGCGCGCTGGCAGCCTCGACGCCTGCGTTTCGCGCGCGTGAGCGCCCCACCCGCGGTAGGCGCACGAGCGTGGCGCCGTGTCGGTTCGAGGGCTCCACCGCGTCGGATTCGCCGTCCTCGACGACGAGCACCTCGTCGACACCCTCCACGCTCTCGAGCGCGTCCTCGAGGTATGGCACGGCACCGTGCACCGGCACGACGACCGCGACGCTAGGCGGCACGGATCTCGTCGTAGAGCTCGAGAATGCGCTGTGTCATCGCCTCCTCCGAGTAATGGGAGCGCGCTCGGTCTCGACCAGCCCGGCCGAGGCGCTCCGCGAGGCCGGGGTCGGCGAGGAGGAGCCCGATCGCGGTGGCGAGCCGCTTGGGGTCGCCTGGCGGTACGAGGAGCCCGGTCTCCCCGTCGAGCACGGCCTCTCCGGTGCCTCCGACCGCCGTCGCGACGACCGGCTTGCCTCGCGCCATCGCTTCGAGGACGACGAGCGGCATGCCCTCGATCGAGGACGGCAGCACGAAGACGTCCAGCGCGTCGAGGAGAGCGGCTGCGTCGCGGCGGTACCCGGTGAAGAGGACGCGGTCGGCGATTCCGAGCTCGCGCGCCTGCCCCTCCAGGCGGCGGCGGTAGGCGCCGCCCTGCTCGATGTCGTCTCCGACCAGGATCGCCTGTACCCCGGGCAGCTCGGCCAGAGCGGTGAGCAGGTCGTGCTGTCCCTTCACCTCGCAGAGGCGTCCGATCTCGCCGACTACCGGCGCCGCGACTGAGATCCCGAGTTCCTGTCGAACTGTCCGTCCGACCCTGTTGTCAACATGGTCAACAACGATGCCGTTTGGAACGACGATCATCGACTCCCGCGGGTATCCCTGGCGCGCGAGCGCACGCCGTGTGTCCTCCGAGACGACGACGATGCGAGCGCTGAGCCGGGCGGTGGCGTTGTCGAGAGCGCGCAGAGCCGCGGCGCGCGCTCGCTTCGCGGGAAAGTGGTTCTCGATGTGGAGGTGCGAGACGACCGGCACCCCCGCCGCACGCGCGGCAAGGCGGCTCAGGACGTTGGCGGCGAGAGCCGTGTGGGTGTGGAGGAGGTCGATCCGGTTTGCTCGCAGCGTCTGCGCCAGTCGCCAGGCGCCGCGGAGCCTGAACGTCCTGCCGACGTCGGCGTGCGCCACCGCCATTCCCTCCGCCGCAACGAGCTCCGTGAACGGACCGCTTTGCGGCGAGAGGAACAGGATCTGGTCTCCGCGCGCTCGCGCGCCGCGCGCGAGCGCGAGGGCAACGATCTGCCCTCCCGCAACGTCTCCGCCGATGACGAGGTGCGCGATTCTCACGCCGGCCTCGGCCCCCGGCACACCGCCACGAGCTCGGTCGCCTGGTCGACCTGCTCGCGGTCGATCACGATCCCCTCCGCCCGGACCTCGCCCATCGGTGCCGTGCCGAGGAGCGGAGCCGCCCGGCGGAGAAACGCGAATCGCTTGCGCAGGCCGAGCACGTCGAGCCGCTGTACGAGCCGGTGCCGGGCTGTCTGGAGGCGCCGCTGTCCGTAGAGGTCGACCTGCGCGAACGAGCGTCGGAGGAGCGCCTCGAAATCCAGCTGCGAGAACTCGACCCGGTGATGAGGGTTCTCTGGGTCGTGCGTCGTCCGGTTCGCACGCGGCGTTGACACCACGAACAACCCCTCCGGGCGGAGCAGCCGGGCGACCTCCCGCGCGAAGCGCTCGGGCTCGTCGACGTGCTCGATCGTCTCGAAGGAGCAGACGACGTCGAAGGTTGCATCCGAAAGGTCGAGCTCGAGGACGTTCTCCTGCCGAAACTCGACATTTTCGCCGCCGTAGCGCCTACGCGCGTAGTCGACGGCCCCTGGATCCAGGTCGACGCCGACGACCCATCGCGCGGTCTCTGCGAGGTAGGCCGTCCCGTATCCGACCCCGCAGGCCGCGTCGAGAACGTCCGCCTGGGAGCACCAGCGGCGGGCGAACTCGTAGCGCTTGAGGTGGATCGCGACGACGCCCGGACCCTCCTCGTCCGGCACGATGCGCTCCGGGTAGGCCATCGCGCCAAAGTATCCTTCAGGCGTTGAGAGGGATACTGCGCCGGTTGCCGCTCGAAGGAGCAGTCGGGCCGGCGATCGTCCTCACCGTCCTCGCCGTCGCCTGTGGCTCGAACTGGTCGCCGGAGGTGCGCTCGGTCGCCGGCCCTCTGCGCTGGCTCTGCCTGGCCGGCCTCTGCATCCTGGCGCTGCTGCTCGCCGCGACGCGCGGCGGCTCGGCACCCGGAGGCGGGCTCGCCGCCTACGCCTGGGCCGCCATCCTCCTCGCCGCGGCGGTCGTGTCGACAGCGTGGTCTTCAGACCCTCGGTCGACGCTGGGGCGGGTAATCGCCTTCGGAACCGTCGTGACGATCGCGGGCGCTCTCGCCTATGCCGCCAGGGGCCGGCCCGAGCTCGTCGCGCGACTCCTCGCGGCCGTGCTCGCCGGCGCCGTCGCCGTGGCGCTCGCTGGCCTCGGCATCCTGGCCGTCAGTCCCGGGAGCGCGATCCAGGAGGCAACGCAGCAGTCGCCGGCGCGGTTCCGAGGCCTCGGCCAGAACCCGAACACCGCCGTCATGCTCTTCGCCGTCGGCATGCCGATCGCCGCGTGGGCGTTCGCGCGGGGGCGCGGGCCTCGCCGCATCCTGGCCGGCGTGGCCTTCGTCCTGCTCGGCGGCTCGATCGTCGCTTCGGGCTCGCGCGGAGCACTCCTCGCGGGGTTCGCGGCTGCGCTCGCGCCGGCTGTGGCCGCCGCTGGCTCGCCTCGCCGCGTCCTGATCGCGGTGGGCGCGATCGGCGTTTTGCTCGCGCTCGGCCTCGGCCTCGGGAAGATCCCCAAGGCGAACCCGAACTACCACAAGTCGGCCTCGAGCTACACCATCAAGTGCACCAGGCGAGACGCCCAGTGCTACCTGCGCCTCGAGGACGAGATCGGACGACCCGCGGGAGGTCGCTACCGGCGCTCGACGGGCCGTCGCCTGCTGGGGTCGAGCGGCCGCTTGGACGCCTGGGCCGGCGGCGCCGGTCAGGCCGCCGATCGCCTGCTCGCGGGCTACGGCTTCGGCACAGAGGGCCGGACGTTCGTCGATCGCTACTACTCGTTCGAGGGCGGGGTGCCGGAGAACTCCTTCGTCGGGATGCTCCTCCAGCTCGGCGTCGGCGGCCTGGCAGCGCTTGTCGGGCTGCTGGCGGCGCTGAGCGCGGCCGGCGTCCGTGCGCTCCGGACGGTCGACCGCGACCTCCGACCGCTCGCGGCCGTCTGCGTCGCCGTGCTCGGAGTGGGCGTCATCCTCGGCTTCTTCCAGTCCTACCTCTACGCCGCCGGGAACACGGCGACCCTCGGCGTCTGGCTCTGCGCCTTTCTCGTTACGGCCCTCGCGGCGAGGCGGGTGGGGAGCGCGTGAGCCGGCGCCCGCGGCTGCTCGTCTTCAACCAGTACTACTGGCCGGGATTCGAGGCCACGGCTCAGCTCTTGCACGAGCTCTGCCGTGCGCTGACGGCCGACTTCGAGGTCACGGTGATCACGGGCATGCTCTGGGGGGCGCCCGTGCGCGCGGAGGCGGGGAGAACCGTGGAGGAAGGCGTCGAGATCCTGCGCGTCCGGTCGACTGCTTACGACCGCAGCAAACTCCCCCTGCGGGCCGCCAACTACGGGACATACCTCGCGGCCTCGCTGCGCGAGGGCTTGCGCGCCCGTCGCCCGAACATCGTCCTCTGCATGACGGATCCTCCGATCATCGCCGACGTCGCTCTCCTCGTCGCGCGCCGCTTCCGCGCGCCGCTCGTCGTCATCAGCCAGGACGTCTTCCCGGAGATCGCGGTCGAGCTCAAGCGGCTCGAGAATCCGCTCCTCGTCGCGTTCCTGCGACGCGCGATCGGCTTTTACCTGCAGCGCGCCGATCGGGTTGTCGCGATCGGCGACACGATGCGGCGCCGGCTCCAGGAGAAGGGCGCGCCGGCCGATCGCCTGCGCGTGATCCCGAACTGGGTCGACACGAGCGCGCTGACCCCGCAGCCGCGCGCCAACGCCTGGGCGAGGGAGAACGACCTGGCGGGTCGCTTCGTCGTCATGCACTCCGGAAACGTCGGCCACGCGCAGAACCTCGATGCCCTCGTCCGCGCAGCGACCTTCTTGCGCGACCTCGACGACCTGGCGATCGCGATCGTCGGCGACGGCGCCCGCCGCTCCGCGCTGCTGGAGCTTGCCGACACGCTCGAGGCCGACAAGGTGGTGTTCTTGCCCTACCAGCCGCGTGAGGCGCTGCCGCAGTCGCTCTCTGCCGCGGCGGTTCACGTCGTCGGTCTCGCACGAGGGCTCGCGGGTTACGTCGTTCCCAGCCGGCTCTACGGGATCATGTCCGTGGGGCGGCCGGTGATCGTCGCCGCAGATGCGGACAGCGAGACGGCGCAGGTCGTCGAGCAGGCGGATTGCGGCATCGTCGTGCCCCCCGGGAGACCGGAGCTGCTCGCGGGTGCCATCCGGCAGGTATACGCAGGTGAGCTCGATCTGGAAGGCATGGGGCAGCGGGCGCGCGAGTACGTGACGGCCCAGGCCGACCGCGAGGTCGCACTCCTCCGCTACCGGGCTCTCCTCGCGGAGGTGGCGGGCGCCCGTGGCTGAAGCGCGGGTGCCGAGGCGGCTGCTCCTCGCGGCGGCGGCGATCGCTGCCGTGCTCATCGCGCTGATCCCGATCGGACGCTGGGAGCGCAACCGGCACGCGAGCCAGGAGCTCCACGGGATGCGCGAGATCCAGGCGCTCGTGGGACCCATCGACGGCCCCTCCCTCGACGCCTACAGGATCGGGGTCGGGTTCGGCTTCGACTGCCTGCTCTACAGGCGGCGGGGCAATCGCTTCGCTCTGGAGCTCTGCTTCGACAAGCAGGGCCGTCTGATCGAGGCGATCGACAGACGAGGCTCCGGCGACCCGCGGATCTTCAGCCTGCGGGAAGATCCGTCTCGCTCGAGCGTCCGCGTCGAGCGAGCGTTGGTCGACCGTATGCTGTCGCGCCTCGGTGCGCCCGGCTACGCGCGGTGAGGGTCCCGGCGGCGGTCGCGAACCGGGCCGAGCGGGCCCTAGCGCCGCTCGTGGGTTTCACCGTCTTCGCCTTCGCCTGCGGCTCGAGCACGGTCGACCTGCTGGAGCTCGTCGGGCGGCCGCTCCGCTGGGCGTCGCTGCTGGCACTCGCTGCTCTTGCGACGCTGGCTGCGAGCCAGGGCGAGGCGAAGGTCTCACGCCCGCGCCCTCCGTTTGTCCTCGGAGGTGCGCTCCTCGCGCTCGGCTTCGCCTCGGCGGCGTGGTCGGTGGCGCCGAGACTCAGCTTCACACGCGTTGCCTCGTTGGCCGTGCTCTTCGTGGCCGCCGCGGCGCTCGCGCGCGTCACGTCGGCGCGCCCGGGCCTCGGCTCGCGGCTGCTCGTCGCGATGCTCGCCGCCGCGGCCGCCGTCGCGGCGGCCGGGGTGGTGGTGCTCCTCATCGTGAAGAGCGACGCCGTCCAGGCGGCGACCCCGGAGTACGGGGCGCGCTACCGCGGTATGGGGCAGAACCCGAACACGATGGCCGCCCTGCTCGCGGTCGCCCTCCCGCTTGCTGCCTGGCAGGCGTGGGAGCGGAGAGGATGGAGGCGCGGCGCTGCGGTGACGTCGTTCCTCCTGCTCGACGGGTCGATCGTCGCCTCCGGCTCCCGGGGCGCACTGCTCGCCTCGTTCGTCGCGCTGCTGGTGCTCGCCGTCGCGGGGGCGAGAAGCGCACGCGCCCGCGCTGTGCTCGCCGCCGGGGTGCTGGCGCTGACGATCGCGGGCGTCGGGCTCGCGCAGATCCCGAACGCGACGACGGGCGCTCCGATAGCCCCGCCGCACTCGCGGGACGCGCAGAAGGTGCTGCCGCTGGAGGCGGAGATCGGGCGCGGCGACCCGTCTCGCCCCCCGCCGCCGATCAGGCGGACGCTCCTTGGCGGGAGCGGCCGCACCATCGCCTGGAAGGGCGCGGTGCGCCAGGCCGCCGATCGGTCGCTCCTCGGCTATGGCTTCGGCGTCGAGGAGCGGGTGTTCGTCGACCGCTTCTACTACTTCTACTCGGGAGTCCCCGAGAACTCCTACCTCGGATTGAGCCTGCAGCTCGGCGCGCTCGGGCTCGTACTGCTGCTCGCGCTCGCGCTCTCGGTGCTCGTGGCCGCGGCTCGGCACCTCCGCGCCGGCCGCGAGCGCCTGCTCGTTGCTGCGCCCGCTTCGGTCTTCGTAGGCGGTCTCGTCCTGGCTCTCACCCAGTCGTACCTGACCTCGGTCGGCAATGTCGCGACGGCCGCCGTGTGGATCTGCGCGGCGCTCGCAACCGTGCTCGCGCCAGCGCCGGGGATCTCGGCCGCTCAGCTCTGAAGAAGCGCTCGATCGGCCTTTCCCTCTCGGCCGAGATGCGCGCGATGCCAGAGCTGGAAGACGAAGAGCGTCCAGAGCTCCTTGTGGTTGTCGCGGCGGCCGTCCAGGTGCTCGCGCACAAGGCGATCGACGGCACTCGGCTCGAAGAGGCCCTGCGAACGGAGGCGCTCCGGCGAGAGCTCGTCGAGCAGAGCCTCCCGCAGCTCGCGCTTGAACCATTTTGCGGTGGGGATCCCGAAGCCCTTCTTGCGCCGTCCCGCGATGCCTTCGGGGAGGCGGCTGGCCATCGCCCGCTTGAGGATCACCTTGCGCTCGAGCCCGCGCAGCTTCAGCCGGGCGGGGACGCGGGCGAGGAACTCGACGAGCGTGTAGTCGAGGAAGGGCGCTCGCACCTCGAGTGAGCACGCCATGCTCGCGCGGTCGACCTTCACGAGGATGTCGTCCGGCAGGTAGGTGGTCGTGTACAGCTCGATCGTGCGATGGAGGGGGTCGCGGCCGCGCGTCGCGGCGGCGAGGCGGCGGAGCTCTGCGTAGGGATCGGGCGCAGCTCCGTCGCGCAGCAGCGCTGCCTGGGCCGCGGGCGTGAACGAGCCGAGCCAGGCCTGATGGCGGGTCGCCTGCGGCTCGGACATGCCGCGTAGGAATCGCTTCAACCTGAACTCCACGCTGAAGTCCTCGTCGGACACCGGCAGCCGCTCGGCGAGCGGCAGCACGACTCGCTCGTGGAGCGCAGCCGGCAGGCGGTAGAGGCGCGCCAGGCGGTCGGCCTGGAACGTCGGATAGCCGGCGAGGAGCTCGTCGGCGCCGTCACCGCCGAGCGCGACCGTCACGGAGCGACGCGTGAAGCGCGAGAGCAGGTAGGTGGGGAGAAGGGACGCGTCGGCGAACGGCTCGTCCATCCAGGAGGTCACCTCCGGAAGCACCTCGAGAAGCACCTGCGGCGTGAAGCGATCCTCGTGATGGGTGGTTCGGAAATGGCGCGCCACGCGGCGTGCCTGGTCCGACTCGTCGAAACTGCGCTCCTCGAACCCGATCGAGAAGGTCTCGACCCGACCGGGTGCGAGCTCGCTCATCAGCGCGACGATCGAGCTCGAGTCGATGCCGCCGCTGAGGAACGCGCCCAGCGGCACGTCCGCCATCAGGCGCAGCCGGACCGCCTCGCGAAGGCGGTCGCGGAACTCCTCGACGAGATCCTCGTCGCGCCGCTGCTCCGGCTCCGGCGGCGGGAAACGCCAGTAGCGCTCGACCGTCAGCCGCCCGCCGCTCCAGCGCAGCGAATGAGCTGCCGGGAGCTTCCCGACCCCTGCGAGGATCGAGAACGGCGCCGGCACGTACTCGAAGGCGAGGTAGCGCGAGAGCGCAGCGGGGTCGAGCTCGCGCGGGCAGGACGGGTGCTCGAGGAGCGCCTTCAGCTCGGAGCCGAAGAGGAGCTCCCGCCCGGTGTCGGCGTAGTAGAGCGGCTTCTTGCCAAGGCGGTCGCGCGCGGCGAAGAGCGAGCGCTCCCGCTCGTCCCAGATCGCGAAGGCGAACATCCCGTTCAGCCGCTCGAGGCAACGCGGGCCGAGCTCCTCGTAGAGGTGGACGACGACCTCGACGTCGGTCTCCGTCGCGAAGCGATGGCCCTTTCCGCGGAGCTCGTCGCGCAGCTCCCGGTAGTTGTAGATCTCGCCGTTGCAGACGAGCTGGAGCCGGCGGTCCTCGCTTCCGATCGGCTGGTTCCCGCCGCCGAGGTCGATGATGGACAGCCGCCGGAACCCGAGCCCGCACTGGGGACTCTCGGCGCCGGAGACGTAGAAGCCCTCGTCGTCGGGCCCGCGGTGACGCAGCGCCCCGGCCATCGAGGCGAGCACCGCGCGATCGACGGGCGCGCGGTAGCCGACGATGCCGCAGATCCCGCACATCTCGTGGCTAGGCTAGCCAGCCGGGCGAGAGCGTTGCCGCCGTAATTCTCCGACCCTACTCGGGCTCCCCAAAGTTGCGAGCCTCGCGGATCCAGTAGGTCGGCCGCGCGTGCGCCTGATGGTGCGTGCGGATGATCAACTCCGCGAGCAAGCCCATGAAGACGAGCGTCACGCCGAGCAGGAACAGGAACACAGCCAGCAGGATCGCCGGGTTCTTGTAGGCATAGACGCCGTTCGCGTACTTCTCGTAGAGGACGTACGCGCCGGCGACGATCCCGCCCGAGCACAGGAAAATGCCGCTGCCGCCGAAGACGTAGATCGGCTTCGTCGAGTAGTCGCCGAGGAACTTGAGCGTCATCAGGTCGAGGAGCACCTTGAACGTCCTCCCGATCCCGTACTTCGACCTGCCGAACCGGCGCGGGTGGTGGTGCACCTCGATCTCGGTGATCCGCGCCCCCATCAGATGGGCGAGCGCGGGCAGGAAGCGGTGCTGCTCGCCGTAGAGCCGCGTCTCCTTGATCACCTCAGATCGGTAGGCCTTGAGCGTGCAGCCGTAGTCGTGGAGCCGAACGCCGGTGACGCGCCCGATCAGCCAGTTCGCGAGGCGGGAGGGGATCCGGCGGAGCGCCGAGTCCTGGCGGTCGCGGCGCCAGCCGCTGACGAGGTCGTACCCCTCGTCGAGGCGCTCGAGCAGGCGCGGGATGTCGTCCGGATCGTTCTGGAGGTCGCCGTCGAGTGAGACAATCACCTTGCCACCGGCGTGCTCGAACCCCGCCGCCATGGCGGCCGTCTGGCCGAAGTTGCGGCGGAATTGGATCAGCTTCAGCCGGGGGTCGGTCTCGGCCAGCCGCGAGAGTGCCGCGTAGGTTTCGTCGGTCGAGCCGTCGTCGACGAGGATCAGCTCGTAGCTGCGGGCGAGGCGTCCCAGCGTCTCCGAGAGCGCGCGGTAGAGCGGTTGGACCGTCTCGACCTCGTCGTAGACCGGGACGACGATCGACAGCTCGACCTGCCGGGCGCCCTCGACCTCGAGCGCCGGCGAGCGCGGGGGCGCGCGGAGCGTCGACATCTCGGATCAGGGTACTCAACCCTCCGGAGCCCGGCCAGCGTCACGGGCTCTCGCGGCAAGCTGGACGGCACCGAGGGCGGCTAGCGCTAGGTAGAGGCCTCGAACCGGAATCGCGTAACGCGCCTCGACGTGGTGGATCGCGTTCAGCGCCGTGAACGCGAGCACGAAGATCGCGATCCCGCGCCCGGGGCCAGCGCGCGCGAGGGCTAGCACCGTCCCGAGACCCGCGAGGGCGAGGACGATCCAGTCGACGAGTTGCAGAAGGAGAAGCAGCGCCCCGTGCCGCGGCTGGTACCAGTCCTCGTGGGCCATCCAGAGGAAGTAGCCGCGGTAGGCGACCTCGCCCAGCACCGTCGCCGGCTCGTGGGCGAGGCGGCGCCGGTACTCCTGCTCTGCGAGCCTCCGGAGCTCGGAGTCTGCCCGTGCGAGGTAGCGCCCGTGCTCGTCCTTGTCGGAGCGGAGCTGCGCAGCCGTCGGAGCGAACCGGCGAACGGAGAGGAAGTCGCGCTCGTAGACGGGGTCGCGTAGAACCTCGGCCAGGGTCCGGTGGAGCCCTTCGCCGTGCGCGGCGAGCAGCAGGTTCACGCCCTCGCCCGAGGTGCTGAGGGTCGCCTTGCCGGTCACGGCCGCGTTCCAGGTCACCCAGGGGGCGAGCAGGACGAGTGCAGCGCCGAGGCTCGCCGCCGCCGCGACGGCGCCGCCGCGAAGCGGCCGCACGGTGAGGAGCGCGCCGAGCGCGAGCAGCGGGATCGCGAGCGCGAGCAGCGGGCGGGTGAGGGTGAGCGCGGCGGCGAGCGCTCCCGACACCGTCCACCAGCGCCACGAGCGGGATTGCCAGCCGCGCACGGCCGCGTAGGCCGTCGCGAGCGCAAGCGCCGTCGCGAGCTGCTCCGAGACGAGGAGCGCGACGTAGCGCTTCGAGTACGGGTCGAGCGCGTAGGCCGCGGCTGCGGTGAGCCCCACGCGCGCACCGAATGCGCCTCGCCCAACGAGCGCGAGCAGCCAGACGGCCACGCCCATCAGGAGGGCCTGGAGCGCGAAGACGAAGCCCTTCGAGACCGCCGAGGTGCCGCCGCCGGCAGCGGCGAGGAACAGCGGGTAGCCCGGAGGCCGGAAAGTGTCGTGCTCGTAGGCGCCCGCCGCTGCCTTCGGGAGGTAGAGGCCCGTGATGTCCGGGCTCCGCAGCGGTACCGAGTAGCTCCCACGCAGGATCGCATGGGCGGCGTCGGTGTAGCTCTGGGTGTCGGCGGTAGTGTGCGGGCTGATCAGTGGCAGGTAGAGGAGCGCGTGAAGCGCGCCGACGATCGCCAGAACGAGCGCGATCCGGCTGAAGCGGCTCTCCTCCACGCCGCCCAGCCTAAGCTCTGCCCGGACCCGCATGGCCGGCCTCTCGACCTTCCTCTCCCGCCGAACGGTCACTGCGGGGCTCTCCTACTTCGACTACCAGGTCGAGGTGACGCGGCTGGCCGTCATCCCGTGGCTCGCGCGGCGCACGTTGCTCGACGGCGTCCGGATTGGCGACTTCGGCGCCCACCAGGGCGGTGCCCTTCACGCCTTCCGGGAGGACGGGAGAGCCGGCGGCGGAGTCGGCGTCGAGCTGAACGAGTCGCTCGTGCGCACGAGTCCGTTCGTCCCTGACGGGCGCTTCCGCCTCGCCGCGGGTGACCTGCTCTCGCTCGACCCGGATCTCGGCGACTTCGATCTCGTGCTCCTGCACGACGTTCTCGAGCACGTCGTCGAGGTCGAGCGCGTCGTCGAGGCTGCGGCCGCGCGGCTGCGGCCGGGCGGGGGGATGTTCGTCGTGTTTCCGCCGTATGGCTCGGCCTTTGGCGGCCACCAGCACACCGCCGCGGGCTGGGCGCGCGCGGCGCCGTTTCTCCACTTCCTGCCCGCGCCGCTCTTCTTCCGGCTCGCCCGGCCGGGTGCGAACGAGTACATGGCCGCCGCCGACGCTCTCGACGACATGCGTTCGGTCCGATCCACCCGGCTGACGCTCGCCCGCGCCGAGCGGGCGTTCGCGCAGGCCGGCCTGCGGATCGCCGACCGGGAGCTCTTCCTCGTTCGCCCTGAGCATTCGCTGCGCTACGGGCTTCTGACACGCGGTGCAGGCGCCCTCGGTTGGATTCCCGGCCTCCGCGAGCTTGCGGTCAGCGGCGCCCACTACCTCCTGACGCGCGGATGATCGGCCGGCTGCGGCGGGCGCAGCGGCGCCTCCCGGAGAACGTGCGCGCCCTCGGGTGGGTTTCGCTAGCGAACGACGCCGCAAGCGAGCTCGCCTATCCGATCGTTCCGCTCTTCCTGACGATCACGCTCGGAGCCCCCGTCGCGGCGATCGGCCTGATCGAGGGCGCGGCCCAGGGGGTCGCCGTCGGCCTTGGGATGATCTCCGGCTGGCTCTCCGACCGCCAGGGCGAGCGCCGGCGGCCCTGGATTGTCGGCGGCTACGGCGCGACGACCGTGGCCCGCGCCCTTCTGGCGGCGGCTCCGGCGTGGGGCTGGGTGCTCGGCGCTCGCCTCTTCGACCGCCTCGGCAAGGCCGCCCGCAACGCTCCGCGCGATGCGCTGATCCGCGACTCGTCGACCCCCGAGCTGCGCGGGGCGAGTTTCGGCTACCACCGGGCGATGGACACGACGGGAGCGGTGATCGGGCCGCTGCTCGCGGTGGCGCTGCTCGCGGCCCACGTGTCCCTGCGGACGATCCTGTTCGCCGCCGTCGTCCCGGGCCTCTTCACCATGATCCTGCTCCGGAGGATCCGGGAGGCGCCGGTCTCGCAGCGGCGGGAAGCGATGCCGACCGGCTCGGTGCGTGCGCTTCCGCGCTCGTTCTGGCTCGTCCTCTCGATCTGGATCGTCTTCTCGCTCGGCAACTCGAGCGATGTCTTCCTGCTGCTCCGCTCGCACGAGCTCGGGTTGAGCTCGACCCTCGTCGTGCTCGCCTACGCGGTCTACAACCTGATCTACGCGGGGCTCTCGTGGCCGCTCGGCGCGCTCTCGGATCGGGTGCCGCGGCCGCTCATCCTCGCCGGCGGCCTTGCCGTCTTCGCCGCCGTCTACCTTGGCTTCGCGGTCGCTCCAAGCGCTTGGGCGGTCTGGCCGCTCTTCGCGGTGTACGGCGTCTACATCGCGGCCACCGAGGGCGTCGCCCGCGCCTGGGTCGGCGATCACGTGAGCGGGCGCGCGTCCGGCACGGCGTACGGCGTCTTCTCGGCGGCGTCAGGCGCCGCCCTTCTGCTCGCGAGCGTGGCGGCGGGCTTGCTCTGGTCCCAAGTGAGCCCCGCGGTGCCCTTCTACGTGGGAGCGGGCGCGGCGGGTCTCGCCGCCCCGCTCCTGCTCCTGTTACCTACCGGTCGGCGCGGGCGCGGCTGATGTAGTCGTCGGCCAGCGCGCGACCGAGCGTGAGGCCCGCTGAGTTGTCCTCGGGATAGTGGATTCCTCCGTAGAGGCGCGCGAGCGCAACTTGATTCGCGAGCTCGTTCAGGGTGTTGGCGGCCTTCGGGAAGAAGTACGTCAGGAGCTTCCCGCCTAGCCCCGAGAGCGTCGGGTGCCCCGCTGGGTAAGAGGGAAAGGCGGGGGTCGTGATGATCGAGTACCAGCGGTCCCGGTTCGGACACGATGCGGGGTCAGCGTCGCACTGCGCCTGCGTATGGAGCGTCCCGTCGGCACCGAGGCGCCAAATCGCCGTGATCGGACGTACTTGCGAGTAGTGGTACTTGAGGCCGAACCACGAGATCACGGCATCGTTTTGCGCCACCCCGAGGTAGGCGACTGCCTTCAGAGCCATGGGACCGCTTAGCTTGTAGGACTTGATCAGCTGGAGCGCGATGTCCTCCCAGTGTCCGGGCGGGGTGAATGTCCCCGGCCCGTCATCCCAGAAGTTCGCAATCTGCCTCTGGTTGGCGGTGAGGCTTGGTGCCGTGTCCATGACTGCCTTCAGCTGCGCGAGGTATCGCGGCGAGCCGTAGGGAGAGGGAGGCGGGATGACGTTCCAGAGAGCACGCGGGTTGGCGAGGAGCCAGGTCTTCCAGGTCCCGATCGCCGAGCCGATCGCTCCTTCGTACTCCGGCGGGGTGGGAACCCAGAACTGCTCGCCCGTGAAGGGCCCCTCCGAGTAGCCGGTGTTCACGTGCCCGTCCGCCTCTCCTCGCGCTATGACCAGCGTCGCCACCTTCTGCCCAAGCGCCCGCGCCTGCTGGAGATCGCTCCGGTAGTTGAGCCCGGCTGCGAGGCGGGCGTTGACGGCCTCGTCCGCAGTTGCGACGAACGTGCGCCGAGGCTCGCCCGGGAAGAGGTAGGGGAGGATCGTCTCGGCTGCCCCCGCCACCGCCGCGTCGTACGGTGCGTAGGTCGAGCCGGCAGCGGCCTTCAGCGCAGGCTTCAGGCGCTTGTCGAGCTGCCACGGCGCGGGGCGCGACGACTTCGCATAGAAATCATGTGAGTCCGAGGCCGCGATCATCGCGTCGTACATTCCGGCGCCGAGGAGCGCCAGCGCCCGAGCCGACGGCCCGACACGGGGCCGGTAGTCCTGAAAGAGCTTCAACTCGAGCTGCATCCAGGGGATCACGGCCGGCTGGGAGCACCACTTCTTGATGTTCGCGAGCACGGCCGGCGTCCGCTTCTGGAGTCGGAGCAGCTGCTTCAGCTCCGCCTTCGTCTGCGCCGAGCCGGCCGCCGGCGGTGCGTTCAGGCGGAACTGGCTCGGTGAGGTCAGCAACCACGGCTTCCAGTGCGCGGGCGAGGGCGGCGCGGCGGCGCGCGCCGCCGCCGTCGATTCCGGCGGCGAGACGGCGGACGCGGCGCCCGTGAGCGCGACGATCGCGGACGTGGCGGCGGCGCAGACAACGAGACGGCGAAGCTTCCTCACGAGAGACCCCCCTCTATGGCTCGATGAATCTGGAGCGCGGCGGCACGGTTTGTGGGACATACGCGGACGGACGCAAGGCGGTTCAGACGCGGGGCTCGGTCAGCGTCAGCAGCCGGTCGACCTTGAGGTTCTTCAGCGTCTGCTTCGTGCCCGAGGGCCACGAGATCCGCGCCGTCACGGTCTTGAGCTTCTTCGAGGAGCCGAGGCCGAAGTGGACGATCTTCGAGCTGCCCGAGCTCACGCTCGTCGAGCCGCAGAAGACCTCGCGGAGCATCGGCGCGCCACGTCCCAGCACCGAGACCATCGTCCCGCAGCCGTCGCGGTTCGAGCGGGTGCCGATGGTGTTGATCTCGAGCCAGTGCGTGTATTTCGGCACCGGCGTCGCGTTCCGGAAGAGGTGCGGCTCG
>JBBQDZ010000036.1:0-15741 GCA_038320185.1 Gaiellales bacterium | reverse complement strand
ACGAGCGTCCGGAGGCGTGAGGTCGAGGAGACCGCGACGCCGTCGGCCCCGATGAGGACGTCGCCCCCGAGGATGTAGCTCTCGCCGGCGACGACGACGGTCGTCTTGCCGCCGCGTACGCCAGCCGTCGCCGCGCCGCTGCCGGGCTCGACCTTCTCCACCAGCAGACCGTGGGCGACGGGAAGCCGGAAGAGCCGGGCGAGCTCGGGCGTGATCGCGTGCGCGGTGACCCCGATGAAGGCGTGCTCGACGCGGCCGTGCTTGATCAGCTGGGCGGCGACCGCCTTGACCGTGTTGATGGGGATCGCGAATCCGACCCCGACATTCCCGTCGGTCGTCCCGCCGGTCTGGATCTGCGCGTTGACGCCGATGACCGAGCCCTCGGCGTTGATGAGGGGGCCACCCGAGTTACCGTGGTTGATCGCGGCGTCCGTCTGGATCACGTGGTCGATGGAGAAGCGGTTCGGCGCCTGGATCTGCCGCTGGAGCGCACTGACGATGCCGCTGGTGGCGGAGCGGTCGAGGCCGAACGGATTGCCGATCGCGACGACCGAGTCCCCGACGCCCACGGAGTCGGAGTTCCCGAGCGGGAGCGGGGTCAGGGCGCGAGAGGGTGCACGCACCTGGAGGACGGCGATGTCGGTGGACGGGTCGGAGCCGACGATCGTGGCCTTCATGCTCTCGTTGTTCGAGAAGCTCACCTCGACCGACCTGGCGTTCTGGACGACGTGGTAGTTCGTGACGAGATGCCCGGCCTTGTCGACGACGAAGCCGGATCCGAGCGCCTGCGTTTCCTGCTGCTGCGGCACTCCGAACGGATTGCTGAACGGATCGGGCGCGGTCTGCACGATCGAGGTGGTCGTCACCTGGACGACCCCCGGGGCACTGCGCTGGTAGATCTCGTGGATCGAGAGGGCCTTGCTCGTGCTACCCGCGAAGGCGGCGCTCTCGGCAGGTGGCGTCGCCTCGACCTCCCGCACCGTCGAGCTGTTGCCACCGATGCCGCCGAGCAGCGCAGCGCCGCCGAGCGCGATGCCCCCGCCCGCGACGGCGGCGGTAACCAGCCCGGCGGCGCGCGTCACCAAACCGCGGCCTTCCATCGCCAGTGGTTATAACGCCACCGCTTTAAGCGGCTGTTTCGGACGGTTAAGCCTCCGTTGTGCGCGTGTTAAGCAGTGTTGCGGGCGCAGACTCAGCCTCCGGCGGGGCGCAAAGGAGGCTCGGAAGGCGCGCCGTACACTCAGCTCGTGAGCCGCGTCCCGCTGCTGGCCGCTCTTGCCGTGCTGTCCTGCGTCCTCGCGGGCTGCGGCGCGGCGGGCGGCTCCTCGACGGCCTCTCCGCCCACCGCTCCGCCCCCGCCCGCGCCGACGACCTCGCCACCAACCACCACCGGGACGACGGGAACAGAGCCGCACGCGGAGATGCAGGTCGCCGTCTACTTCCTGCGCGCGCACGAGATCGGCGCCGCCCGGCGAACGATCACCGGGACGCCCGCGATTGGGACGGCCGCGCTCCACGAGCTGCGCGCGGGCCCGAACGCGACCGAGCGCTCCGCCGGACTCGGGACGGAGATTCCCGACGGGACCGCCTTCGGCACCCTCACGATCTCGAACGGAGTCGCGCGGCTCGACCTACCGAACGACCTCTCCCACGAGGCGCTCGCTCAGGTCGTTTACACGCTGACCCAGTTCTCCTCGGTTCGGGCTGTGGCGGTGGGCGGCCGCACGCTCACCCGCGCGAGCTTCGAGGACGTGACGCCCGCGATCCTCGTCGAGTCGCCCGTCCCGGGGGAGACGATCGCGAGCCCGCTCCGCATCCGCGGGACGGCGAACACCTTCGAAGCGACGTTCCTCGTGAAGCTGCTTCTCGACGCAGCGGGGAAGAAGGCCTTCCAGCAGGTCGTCACCGCCAGCTCCGGATCCGGCACCCGCGGAACCTTCGACGTGACGATCCCATTCGGCTCGCCGGGCACCGGCCCTGGAACGCTCGTTGCCTACGAGGCCTCGGCGAAGGACGGTTCCCCGATCCACACCGTCGAGATCCCGGTCGAGATCGGCGGCTGACGACGTCCTAATAGCCCGAGAATGTGGCGGTGTGCCACCTGCGCGCGGCGAGAAAGCGCGTGCCGTTCCAGTGGAAGCGCACGTGGTCGTACCCGCCGCTCGGGCAGCAGTTCGCGTCGCCTTTCAGGTAGACGGGCTGGGTCTCGACGAGATCGCCGCCGGCGGCTTTCAGACCCAGCTTGTACTCGCGGAGCCGGGACAGCTCGAGCTTCCAGGCGGCCCCGACGCGCCGGAAGGCGACCCACGCGACATCTCCCGCGGTGCCGCCGCTGAAGAAGACGGCCGCCATGTCTGTTTGCCCGTCGCGGGTGAAGTCGCCGCAGACGACCCGCGTGAGACCCTCGTAGCGGCCGTACTTGTGGACAGCCTCGTCCTGCCAGCGCTGCGGGAGTGACGAGGCGAGGACGGCGTCGCGCGCCGAGGAGAGGGAGCAGCCGGCTGCCGTGCGACCGGACGCGACTGACGCGGCGGCGCAGGCGCCGAGGAGTGCGACGAGCGCGAGGAGCGGGCGCATGGAGTGACGGAGCTTACCCCCAAGGCCTGCTCCGTCCTCAGAGAAGCCGGGCCGGCAGCGACGACTCGACGACCTCGCCGCCGGGCGAGCGGTGGACCCGATAAGCGGTCGCGCCCGCCCGCGTCGAGACGACCTCGGCGAGCTCGCGACCGGTGAAGCGGACGGCGACTCCGTCGTCCGCCGCGACGCCGCCCGGAAACCCGTCACCGACGAGCTCGTGGTAGCGGGGACGCCGCAGCTCCTCGCCGTCGTAGTGCGGGCAAGCACTGCCTCCGAGGAAGCCGAGCCCGTCGCGCATCCCGTCGAGCTGCGGGCCGAACGAATCCGTCACGCCGGCCTCGAACCAGCAGATCATCCCGGCACTCCAGCCACAGAGGACGATCCCTCGCTCCCACGCCTCAGCCAGCAGGCGGTCGAACCCGTGGACGCGCCAGATCGCGAGCATGTTGGCCGTGTTTCCACCGCTGACGACGATCACATCGCGCGAGAGGACGTGCTCGCGCAGATCCTGTCGCGGCCACGGGAAGAAGCCGACGTGGCTCGACTCGACCCGCCTGGCAAGGCGTTCGTAGAAGAGGACGACGGCGTCGGCCCGATCTCCGACGGCGGTGGGTACGAACGTCGCCCGAGGCCTCGTCTTGCCGGTCAGCCCGAGGACGTACTCCAGCTGGAGTCGGTAGTCCTTCTCACCCTGGACCCCGCCCATGACGACGATGCTGCCTCCGGCGGGCGCGTCCACATCGCGAGTCTAGAAGGGGCCGCAGCGATTGCTTCGGCCCCTCCCGGAAGGAGTCGCTACGGGATGCTGACGAGGACCTGCACGAGTCGGCGGCTGGAGACGCCGGTCAGGATGTTGTCGCCAGGCTTCCGCGCGCGGACGAAGATCACGATTGCCGAATGCTTCGGCACCGCGGCGTGGATCTGGAACTGGACCGTCGCCCAGCCGGTGGAGTCGGAGAGCGTCTCCTTCGGCTGCGAGGCCCACACGTACGGCAGCGGCGTCACGAGAACGAGCGCACCGCTGACGAAGTGCCCCTTCGTGTCTGTGATCCGGAACCGCGCGGTGATGGCGTCGCTGCGGGAGCGGATCACTGCGGGGTTGAAGCGAATCGTCGAGATGACGAGCCGCTCGGGCGAGTTCACCTGCGACACCGGAATCGCCCCGCCGGCCGGAGGCGGCGGAGGAGGAGGCGGAGGCGTCGCGGTGCCCGCAACGACTGCGCTCGGGCGCGAATAGGCGGTGGTCTTCGACGCCGAGTTCGTCGCCGTCACGCGGACGCGGACGGTGTTGCCGACGTCCGCAGAGGTGAGGACGTAGGTCTGCTTGCTGGCACCGCTGATGTTCGAGCACGAGATGCCGCTCTTGTCGCAGCGCTGCCACTGGTAGCTGAAGTCGATCGGCTGCGTCCCGTTCCACTCGCCCTTGTCGGCGGTGAGCGTGGAGCCTTCCTTCGCCGTTCCGGCGATGGTCGGGGCCGAGGTGTTGGATGGCGCGTTCGGGATCGCGGCCTTGACGACGGCGGTCGGCGTCGAGGTCGCCTTGTCGGAACCGTCCTTGTTGGTCGCCGTCACGGTGATGCGGATCGTGTGGCCGACGTCATCGGCCTTCAGCTTGTACGTCTCGCCGTTCGCTCCGGCGATCGCAGCGCAGCTCGTGCCCTGCGTGTCGCAACGCTTCCACTGGCCGTTGAAGGTCATCGGCTGGCGGCCTTGCCACGTCCCGGTCGTCCCCGTGAGCGTCTCGCCCTCCTCGGCCGTGCCCTGGATCGTCGGCAGGCCCGTGTTGACCGGCGGCGCCTTGGCGTCCCGTGTGGGTGCTCCCGCGATCGCCGTGGTGGCTGCGAGCGCCGCCGCGATCGTCGCTACGAGCCCGAGGATCACCGTCCGCGCAGATGGTCTAAGTCGTCCACTGAGTCTTGACATTTCGTAGTCCCCCTTTTTACCGATTGCTTTCGTACTACGACGCTTGTCGCAGTACGATTGTTAGCGCCGGTCGAGCATCGGAAACCCGTTCTTACAGAACCCGAACGAGCACGTTTCTTGCGCCTTACCCGGCCAAGTCGATGCCGAGAAAACCCTCCAGGAAGGACTACGAGCGTGCAGCGCGCCTGCGAGAGGCGATCCGGCTCTTCCAACGCGCGACCGAGGAGATCGCCCGCGGCCACAGGCTAACGATCCAGCGCTATCAGCTCCTCCTGACGGTCAAGACCGCTCGCGAAGGGAGCGGCGTGGTCTCGCTCGCCGAACTTCGCGAGCGGCTCCTGCTCGCGCACAGCAGCGTGGTGGAGCTCGTCGAGCGCGCAGAAGGGCTCGGGCTCGTGCGCCGCGAGCTCTCACCGCGAAACCGCCGCTCGACCTATGTGGCGCTCACCGAGGAGGGAGAGCGCCGCCTCGCCGGCGCTGTGGCCGAGCTGGCGCGTCACCGCCGCCGTCTGGTGGCGATGCTCGCGAACCTCGACGATGCGTAGGGCCCGTCCGGGACAGGCACCTGGGCCGTTTCGGCCGCCGCTGCCCGGGTAGGCCGAGCGCCATGCCCGAGCTCGGCTACGCACTCGCCAGCGAGGAGCACACCCCGAACGACCTCGTCGCGAACGCGCGCCGGGCGGAGGAGGTGGGATTCACCTTCGCGCTCGTCTCCGACCACTACCACCCGTGGCTCGACTCGCAAGGGCACAGCCCCTTCGTCTGGAGCGTCATCGGCGGCATCGCCCACGCGACCGATCGCCTGCGGCTCGGCACCGGTGTCACGTGTCCGACGATGCGTATCCATCCGGCGATCGTCGCGCAGGCCGCCGCCACCTCGGCGGCGATGATGCCCGGCCGCTTCTTCCTCGGCGTGGGGACCGGCGAGAACCTGAACGAGCACATCCTGGGCGACCACTGGCCGGCCCCGGACGAGCGCCTCGAGATGCTCGAGGAGGCGGTCGAGGTGATGCGGATGCTCTGGGAAGGTGGCTACCAGACGCACCGCGGCAAGCACTACACGGTCGAGAAGGCGCGCCTGTACACACTTCCAGACGAGCCCGTCTCAGTGGCGATCGCGGCGGCCGCGCCGCTCGCCGCCGAGCTGGCCGGGCGGATCGGAGATGCGTTCGTCGGCGTCGCGCCGGAGAAGGAGCTCGTCGACGAGTTCGAGTCGTCCGGCGGCAAGGACAAGCCCCGCTACGGCCAGCTCACCGTCTGCTGGGCATCCTCGGAGGACGAGGCGAAGAAGACCGCGTACGAGGTGTGGTCGAACGCCGCGGTCAAGGGAGATCTGTCACAGGAGCTACCTCTGCCCGAGCACTTCGAGCAGGCAGCGGGGATGGTTTCACTGGACGACGTCGCCGAGATGGTCGTCTGCGGGCCGGACGCGGAGCGCCACGTCGAGAAGATCAGGGAGTACGACCAGGCCGGTTACGACCACGTCTACATTCACCAGGTCGGCCGCGACCAGGAGGGCTTCTTTCGCTTCTACGAGCGGGAGATCCTGCCGAAGATCTAGGCGCCGCTTGCAGTGCCGACCTCAGGACTGCGGGCTTGCCCGCATTCCGCCTGAACCGACCGCACGAGCGCACCTGATTAGAGACCCACGCTGTTTTGAAAAGAGCGCGCCGGGTTCAGGCGGCCTCCGGTAGCGGCTGGAGGGTCACCTCGTGGCCAAGCCGCTCGAGTTGGCGGACGAGCCGCCGTCGGTAGCGCTCGACCTGCTCCTGATCGCGGCGCTGGAAGTAGAGATCGCCGAGCTCGTGGTAGGGGACGCCCCGCTCCAGCATGGAGTAGGCGGAGACGAGGATCGAGTGGGCGCTGGCGACCGTCGCCTTCGCGTGGCCGCGGTGGCCTCTGAGCCTGGCGTAGTGAGCGCCCAGGTAGGTGCCCTTGCTGCGCCGGAGGCGAGATGGCGATGGCTAGGAAAGACGGACATGTCGGGGCCGATCTCGGCCAGCGAGCGCCTCGGCGGTACGCCTGTCCACGCCCGGGATCGTCCTGACGGCCATCGACACTCCTAGGTCACCGCGAAGGTCACCGTCACGGTTGCCTGCAGCGACTCCATACCCGGCTCGATCGGCGTCGAGGCCTCGGGTGCCGCGGCCTTTGCGTCGCTCGCCATCGGCTGCGGTGTCTCGTCAACCGCGATCGTCTGTACCTCGCCGAGCGTCACGCCCGCCGCCTCTGCGAGCGCCTGCGCCTTCTCCCGCGCGTCGGTGACGGCATTCTTCAGCGCCTGGCGGACGAGCGCCTGCTGGTCGGCGCGAAAGAGTGAGGGCCCGGAGACGTCGTTCGCGCCCGCCGCGACTGCGGCGTCCACGAGAGCTCCCGCCTTCTCGAGGTTCTTGACGCTGACGGAGACCGAGTTCGAGGCCGTGTAGCCGAGGATGGTCGAGCCGTCGTCCGAGTAGCGAGGCGAGAGCGAGACCTGCTGGGTCTGGATATCCGCAGGAGCGACCCCTGCGGCCTTCACAGCTGCGATCACCTTGCGCATCGCCGCGCCGTTGTCGGTGAGCGCCGCCGATGCGGTCTTCGCCTGCGTCTCGACACCGAACGAGAACGAGGCTCGGTTCGGCACGGCGCTGACTAGGCCCGTGCCGCCGACGGTGATCGTCCGCTCCGCCACGGCGGCTTCGCCCCGGGCGCGCTCCGGCCGCCCGACGCCGGTGAGGAGAGCGGCCCCAAGCACGGCGGCCGCGAGTACGAGCACGTACCTCAGCTTCATCTGATCCTCCAGGTTCGAGTTGTAGAGCTTCATACGCCGCCGAGCCGCCGCCGCGTCACGCGCCCGCTGGTTCGTCAGGCGGCGGACGCGCCGAACTGGCGAAGGTACGGCTGCCAGCCCGACGGGATCCTCGGTGCGGCGAGGCGGATGAAAAGGACGGGCGCAGGCGGCCTCGGAGGCACGGTCAAGATCATGGAGACCTCCTCCGGCAGGCGGTTGCCCTTCCGTAGGTTGCACGGAGCGCACGAGGTGACGACGTTCTCCCAGACGGAGTCTCCGCCGCGGCTGCGGGGAATAACGTGGTCGAGGGTCAGCCGTGTGGTCGAGGTGCCGCAGTAGACGCAGCGCCAGCCGTCGCGCGCAAAGAGCGCGCGCCTGGAGATCTTCCGCTGGGCCGACCGCGGGACGTGGACGTAGGCCACGAGACGGATCACGTGCGGCCACGGATACACCGACGTCGAGGTACGGAGGGGCTGATCGAGCGCCTCGATCACCTCGGCTCTGCCCTTGAAGACGAGCACGTGGGCACGACGAACAGAGCACACGTTCAGCGGCTCGTAGCTCGCATTCAGCACGAGAACCTGCTCCATCGTCCTCGGGTAGATGCTAGCGAGCCTCGTTACGGCGACATCGCGCGCTCGACCGCCTTCTGCTCCTCCGGAGAGAGCGCGACGGGAGCCCGGCCGTGGTCGACCTCCTTCACGTAGATGCGTGCGTGGTCGCGACCCTGAATCGCGCTGAGGACGATGCCCGACCGGGCGGAGTCGAGCAGCGCAACCGCCGCCGACTGCTGGCCGCCAGAGCCCTGAAAGGCATCGAAGCGAACGATCGCGGCGTTCGAGAGCGAGCCGTCGACCCGCCGATCGACGCGCGCAAGACCGGCGGCGACCTCGTCGACCGCGCGGTGCAGGTCGTCGATCCTTCCCTGGAGCGAGACGGCGAACTCGACGAGGTCCTGCTTGGCACCGCCGAGCAGCACGTCCTGGGCGCTCCGGACACGTGCGAGGCGAAGGGCGACGACGACCGCCACGCCGACCGCCACGCACGCGAGCGCGACGGCGCCGGCGGAGAACCAGATCGCGTCGAGCGCCACGACCATCGCCCCATCCTAGGCCGCGGGCTCGACGCCCCGCGGGGCGATCAGGGGGTGAGGGTGAAGATGACCGGGTACTGCGCCGAGTTGTTGTCCGGATTCGACTCGCCCGGCACCGGAGCGATGTCTACCTTGACCGTCGTCCGCGTCGCGAAGGCGACCTCGCCGATGTGACTGAAGGTCACCGTCTTCTCCTCGCCCGCGTTGATCAGCGGGATCGTCTGACGCTTGACGATCGGTGACGGGTTCTGCTGGATCGTCAGGGTCACCTTCACCTGCACCTCCTGGGAGTCCCCCGTGTCCTTGACGACCACCTGGAAGCCGAGGTTCGTCGAGGAGACGACCGTGTTGTCCGTGTCGGTCGAGAGCTCCTTCCCGCTCGGGAGCGCGCGCGTGACGATCAGACCGGTCCCGTGCAGGCGGCCGTCGCCGCTCGTCCCGCTGCGCCGCTTCAACCGATCGAGGAACTCTGTCCAGGCTCGCGTGCTGGCGAAGTCCGGGAACTGCACGAAGTTGGAGTCGGGAACCGTCGAGGAGAGCTCCCCGATGCCCTGCCTCTGCAGCTCGGTCACGGTCAGCCCGCGGAAGAAGTCGTCCCAGAGCACGTCGCTCGCGACGAGTCGCTGCGCCTGCTGGGCGAGGCGGTTCGCATTCGCCGCGTCGTTCGATGAGAGCTGCGCCCGCTTCAGCTCGACGATCAGGCCGTTGAGGCCGTTCACGCGGAGCCGCATCGCGTCGACGACGTGATCGTGCTCAAGCCGGAGCGGCCCGGGCGGCGTGATCGCCTGGGCTCGCGTGACGTCCTGCTGTTGCTGCTGCGAGAGGCCGACCAGCTTCTGGTTCAGCTCCGAGAAGCGGACGCCCTGCGAGATCAGGAGATCGTTCAGCTCGCGTCCGATCTGCTGCGAGTCATGGCCGACGTCTCCAACCTTTTGGAGGTAGTGCTGGTAGGAGCTCTTCTTGCCGGAGCCCGCGCAGCTGTTCACCCAGAACACGAGCAGGACGATGATCAGGATCGCAAGGGCGATCAGCCCGACGAGGCGCGCGAGCGGGGCCCCGCCCGAGGGAGTGCGCAGGTGCGGCCGCCGAGGGCCACGGGGGCCGGAGCCGCCCCGCTTCGGCTGCGCCGGGACAGGTCCGCCCGGCTTGCGCGTCTGCGGGGCCGGACGAACCTCCGTCGGCTCGGGGTCGTCGAAGAAGTCGAACTCGATGTCGTCGTCGCGCTCGGTCATTCGCGCTCCAGGGCCAAACCCCAAGCCACTGTAGCGTTCCGTTCGGCCTGCAAAGGAGTTTCTCCTGCCACGGCCAACCCTGCCTCGATGGGCGAAGCCACCGCTGCGTCCGCGTCACCGAAGCTGGTGCTCGGACGCTACCGCCCTCTGCGACCCCTCGGAAGCGGCGGCTCCGGGTCCGTTTGGCTCGCGCGGGACGAGCCGACGGGACGTGAGGTCGCCCTCAAGATCGTCGCGCGGGAAGGGAACGCCGGCTCGCGCGCCGAGCGGGAGGCGGCGACCGCCGCGCGGCTCCGTCACGAGCGCTGCCTGCGCGCCTACGCGCTCGCCCGCGACTCCGAGCACGTCTACATCGCCTACGAGTACGTCCCGGGCCGAACGCTGAGGGAGGTCCTGCGCGGCGAAGGCCTCGACGACCGGACCATTCTCGAACTGGGCGCGCAGGTGCTCGAGGGCCTTGCGCACGCGCATGCGCACGGGATCGTCCACCGTGACGTCAAGCCCTCGAACGTCCTGCTGGCGGACGGGCCGGAACCCTCGGCACGCCTCCTCGACTTCGGACTGGCTCTGATCAAGGAAGAGGAGACCCTGACTGCAGTCGGGGACGTTCCGGGCACGCTCGCATACATCTCTCCCGAGCGGCTGCGCGGCCATACCGCTTCCCCCGCGGCCGACGTGTGGTCTGTGGGCGTGCTGCTCTGGGAGGCGCTCGCCGGGCGACATCCCTTCTGGGAGCCCTCGCTGCTGGAGACCGCGCGGGCGATCGGGAACGGCGCGCCTGCGCTCGCCTCTGCGCGGCCCGATCTCCCCCGCGCAGTGCCGGAACTCGTCGCCCGCGCACTCTCGCTCGACCCACGGCAGCGCCCGAGCGCGGCGAGGCTCGCGTCGTCACTACGCCGGGCGAGGCGCTCGCGGCGGCGGAAGACTGGCGGCTCTTCGGGACGCGTCCGAGGGACTGTCTCACGCAGGTGGGGCACCGGGCAGCGGGGCAGCCTCGGCTCTTCGGGGCGGGTCCGGGGGACTGTCCCTCGGAACTGGCCAAAGGATACGGGCGGGGCCGCTGTCGCCGCCGCGCTCTACGCCGGCTACTCGGCGGCCGCGCTGCCGTTCTTCCCGCACGGCGGGGCGCCCGTCCTCGCAGCCGCCGCGGCGGGGCTCTCGCTTCTCCGGCCCCGAGCCGGGCTCGCGTTTGCCCTCTCGGTGCCAATCCTGCCGCTCGGCAACCTCTCACTCGGCCTCTCGCTCCTCTACTGCGCCTTCGCCGCAAGCTGGCTCGCACTCTCGTGGCGGGCGCCGCGAAGCGGACTCCTCCTCGTGGGGGGTCCGCTCCTGGCTCCTCTGGGCCTGCTGGCGCTCGTGCCGCTCGCGGCTCAGCTCGTCCCCGGACGGGCGCGGAGAGCGCTGCACGCCGCTGCCGCCGTCCTTGCCGCCGAGGTGGTTGCGGGAATCTCCGGCAGGGCTCTACCGTTCGCGGGCGGCTCCGTCCCCGGGGCGGTGCTCGCAGGCGTTCGCGGTCCGACGGAGGCCGGCCACGCTCTTCTGCACGCGCTCGCCGCGAGTCCGACTCCCGCGCGGGAAGCGGCTGTCCTCGGGGCGGCGGCGATCGCGATCTCGCTCGTGCGGGACCGGAGCGCCTGGTGGATCGCCGCGCTCGGAGCGGGGCTCCTCGTCGCGATGATCGTGCCGAGCCCCGATGCGCACCTCCTGCCGCTCGTAGCCTGCGCCTGGATCACCTGCGGCGTGCTCGTGGCGGCGCACGAGCGTCCTGCGTTCCGGGATGCGGTCGCGCGGCTCCGCCTCGAGCCCCCCAGACGTTCGCTCAGAGCCGAGAGTTAGACTCGAAGGCGGGGGGAATCCCGTCTGCGTGAGCGTGCTGCGCAACATCGAGCAGAAGATCGAGTCACTCTTCGAGGGTGTCTTTGGACGCGCGTTCCGTACGCAGGTCCAGCCCGTCGAGCTCGCGCGGAAACTCGTCAAGGAGATGGACGACCACAGGATGATCTCCGTCTCGCGCGTCTATGTCCCGAACGAGTACACCGTCTACCTCTCGACCACCGACCGCGGGCAGTTCGAGGACTACGAGACCGAGCTGCAGGGGGAACTGCAGGACTACCTTTCCGAGCATGCGCGGCGTGAGGGATATGCGCTCTTGACCGCACCGGCCGTGCTGCTGGAGACCGACGACGATCTGGACGTCGGAGAGTTCGGGATCGCGACGCGGATGGCGCAGGGGCCCCAGCGCGACGGCGTCGGCGTTGGGCCGAAGGTGGAGCCGGGCGCGACCATGATCTACAGGCCGAGGCAGCAGGCGACCGAGTCCGTCTCTCCCGAGGAGCTCGGACTCGAGCAAGAGGTCGTGACTCTGACAGCCGACGGCAAGCGCCACGAGATCGCCAAGCGGCGGGTCGTCATCGGCCGCTCGCGCGAATGCGACGTGCAGCTCGCCGACCCCAACGTCTCGCGTCGCCACGCCGAGATTCGCCAGGAGGGGACCTCGTACTGGGCGGTCGACCTCGACTCCACCAACGGCATGCTCGTCAACGGCCAGCGGGAACGCCGGGCCAAGCTCGAGAGCGGCGACACCGTGACGGTCGGTTCAACCGAGCTCACCTTCGCACGCGAACTGCCAGGATGATCGCCTCGATCGCGGTCGAGGAGGCGCTGCTCCTCCTCAAGATCGCTTTCATCGTCCTGCTCTACCTCTTCATCTGGCGCATCGTCCGCAGCGCCAGCCGCGACCTGCGCGCCCCTCAGGAGAGCTTCGTACTCGCACCGCAGCAGGCCAGGCAGCTCGCCGCGGCCCGTGCGGAACCCGCGCGGCTCATCGTCGTCCAGAGTCCCGCCCTTCCACCGGGAAGCGAGCACGTCCTGGACGCGCGGGCGCTCAGCATCGGCCGCGGCGGACAAAACGACGTCCCGCTCGACGCCGACGAGTTCGCATCGGCGCGGCACGCGCGCTTCGAGCCGCGCCGCGACGGGGTGTGGGTGCAGGACATCGGCTCGACGAACGGCACCTACGTCAACGGCTCTCGCCTGCGGGAGCCGCACAGGCTGCGCTCGGGGGACGTCGTGCGCATCGGACAGACCGACCTTCGCTTCGAGCCGTGATCGTCAGCCGCAGCGCCAGCCACACCGACCCGGGGCGCAAGCGCCGTCTCAACGAGGACTCCTTCGTTTGCGATCCGCCGCTGTTCGCAATCGCCGACGGCGTCGGAGGAGCCCAGGCAGGGGAGGTCGCCTCCCGACTGGCCGCGACCGCCCTGAAGGATCAAGCCCGCGCAGGGCTCGCCGGCGGCGAGGAACGCGCGCGTGACCTGATCCAGGAGGCGAACCGGCAAATCCATCGACGCTCGGGCGAGGACGAGCGCGCAGCTGGAATGGGGACGACGATGACGCTCGCGCTGGCCGGCGACCGGAGCGTCGCATTCGGCCACGTCGGCGATTCCCGCGCCTATCTCGTCCGCGGGGGCGCGCTCGAGCAGCTGACCCAGGACCACTCCCTGGTCGCCGAGCTCGTTCGCAGCGGCAAGCTCTCCCCCGAGGAGGCCGAGGTTCACCCGCAGCGCTCGGTGATCACGCGCGTCCTCGGTACCGAGCCGGACGTCGACGTCGACACCTTCACGGTCGAGACGCAAACGGGCGACCTCTTCCTGCTCTGTTCCGACGGGCTTACGACGATGGTGGACAACGCGGCGATTCTCGCGATCATCGAGAAGCAGCGGCCGCGACTGGATGCCGTCGCGCGGGCGCTCGTGAACGCAGCCAACCGCGGCGGCGGCGAGGACAACATCACAGTCGTCCTCTTCGACATCGCCGAGCCCCTCGAGGAGACCGCCGAGCTGCGCGAGGCTCCGGCCGCCGCCCCGGCGCGGGAGGATGAGGACACGCTCTCCGGCCTCGACGGCGTGCCGCCCCTCGCCGCCGAGGACGAGCCCGAGCCAGGCTGGAGCGACGAATGGGCTCCGGCCGCGCGCCGGCCCACCCGACGCTCCCGCTCGAGGCGGCGCCTGCTCCTCGCGGGCCTGGCGGCGCTCAGCCTGCTCGCGATCGCCGCCGCCCTCGGTCTCTGGGCCCTCTCCCGCGCGCACTTCGTCGGCGCCGAGCGCGACGGGCACCTGGCGGTCTACCAGGGCTTTCCCTACGACATCGTCGGAAGCCTGCACCTCTACCGCACCCTCTACGTGAGCAGGATCCGGGCAGGCGAGCTGTCCGCAGGCGAGCGCCGGCGCCTCTTCGACCACCACCTCGTCAGCTACGCAACCGCACGCAACGAGATCGCTCGCTACGAGGGAGGCATCCGCCCGTGAGCCTGCGGAACCGGGAGCTCTTCGCGCTCCTCGTCGTGGGGCTCCTGACCGGCGTCGGCTTCGCGAGCGTCTACATCGCCCGCCAGCACGTCGTCTCCACCGGCTCTCTCTCCTACGGCCTCTTCTTCTTCGTCCTGTACCTGATCGGCCACGTAGTCGAGCGCTTGACGGTGCCGCAAGCCGACCCGTTCCTGATGCCGATGGGTGCGCTGCTGACGGCGATCGGGATCACGGAGATCTACCGGCTCGACGACAAGGCCGCATTCAAGCAGGGGCTCTGGATCGTGATCGCCCTCGGCCTCTTCGTCCTGACGCTCGTGCTTCTGCGTCGCGACTACCGGCGGCTCGAGAACTACAAGTACCTCTTCGGTGTCGGCGCGATCTTCCTGCTCGCGCTGCCTGCGTTGCCGGGCATCGGCCGGACGATCAACGGGGCGCGCCTGTGGGTGCAGGTCGGGTCTCTGCAGTTCCAGCCCGGCGAGCTGGCGAAGATCCTGCTGATCGTCTTCCTCGCCGCGTACCTGCGCGAGAAGCGCGAGGTGCTCGCGCAGGGGCGGCCGAAGGACCTCGGGCCGCTGCTCGTGATCTGGGGCGCCGCGATGCTCGTCCTCGTCGAGACGAAGGATCTTGGCAGCGCCCTCCTCTACTTCGGGATCTTTCTCGCGCTCCTCTATGTCGCGACGACACGCATCACCTTCGTCCTCGTTGGCCTCGGGCTCTTCGTCGCCGGTGCGACGGCTGCCTATTCGAAGGTCTCGCACGTGCGCTCGCGCGTCACCATCTGGCGCCAGCCCTGGACCGACCACCCGGTGCACTGCGCTCTCACCGGGAAGCCGGCCCTGCGCCAGGACTGCGCGAGCTACCAGCTCGTCAAGTCGCTCTACTCGATCGCGAACGGCCACTACGGCGGCGCCGGGCTTGGCAAGGGCACCTTCGTCTATACGAACGGCGCGCCGCTGATCCCCGACCTGAAGACGGACTTCATCTACTCCGCCCTGGCGCAGGAGCTGGGACTCGTCGGGGTGGCGGCGCTCCTGCTCGTCTACATGCTCTTCGCGCTGCGCGGCTTCCGGATCGCGCTGCTCGCGGAGGACGGTTTCTCGAAGCTCCTCGCGCTCGGGCTCACCTTCGGCTTCGCGCTCCAGACGTTCATCATCGTCGGCGGCGTCCTGCGCGTGATCCCGCTTACCGGGATCACGCTTCCCTTCGTCAGCTACGGAGGCTCGAGCGTGGTCGCGAACTTCATCCTGCTCGCTGGCCTCCTGCTCGTCTCGGACCGCGCGAACATGAGGGCTGGTGCCAGATGAACAAGCAGATCATCCGCGTGGCCGTCACCTCGATGATCCTGCTTGCGGCCCTGATCGTGGCCACGACCTACTGGCAGACGTGGGCCGCCGCCGGGCTAGCCGACCGGCAGGACAACGCGATCGAGCGGGTGGCACAGTTCACGATCAAGCGCGGGCTGATCTACGCATCCGACGGACGCACGGTACTCGCGGCCAACCGGGTCAGGCGCGTCCAGGACAAGACGTTCTACTTCCGCCGCTATCCGAGTGGCGACCTGGCGCCCCACGTCGTCGGCTACTCAACCCAGGTCCGCTCCAGAGCCGGGCTCGAGCGCTCCGAGAACGACTACCTGACCGCGACCAACAAGAGCTTGAGGACGGTATTCCGCACGGCGCTCGACCGCCTCAAGGGTGTGACCATCACGGGCAACAACGTCGTCCTCACCCTCGACGCAAAGGCGCAGCGGGTGGCGAACGACGCCCTCCGCGGCCAGTGCGGCGCCGCGGTCGCGCTCGATCCGGCGAGCGGCAGGGTGCTCGTCATGTCCTCGGC
>JBBQDZ010000035.1:0-16044 GCA_038320185.1 Gaiellales bacterium | reverse complement strand
CGCTAGAAGAGCTGGTTCTCGCCGCCGAAGATCGCCGACACCGACTCGTCGGCGAAGACGTTCATGATCGTGTCAGCGAGCAGGCCGGCCACCGGCAGCACCGTCATCGTGGCCGGCTGCTTCGTCGGGTCGACGGGCACCGTGTCTGTCACCACGATGCCGGCGAAGTCGGCGGCCGAAAAGCGCTCGAGCGCGTCGCCCGAGAACAGGCCGTGCGTTGCGAAGACCCAGACGTCGGTCGCTCCGTGCTCCCGAAGCGCACGGGCTCCGGCCAGGAGCGTCCCACCGGTGATGATCACGTCGTCCCCGACGAGCGCGACCTTCCCGTTGACCCCGCCGGTGATCTCCGTCACCTCCACGACGTCCCGTCGCGGGCGGTTCTTGTGCATGACGGCGAAGTCGGCCTCGATCATCTCCGCGAACCGGAGTGCGACCTTCGCGCGGCCCGCATCAGGGGCGACCGACACCACGCTCTCGCCCGTGACTCCCCGGTCACGGAAGTACTGCGCGAAGAGCGGCAGTGCGGTCATGTGGTCGACCGGGATCGTGAAGAACCCCTGGATCTGTCCGGCGTGCAGGTCCATCGTCAGCACACGGTCGGCTCCAGCGAGCTGGAGCATGTCGGCCACCAGCCGCCCCGTGATCGGCTCGCGCGGCTTTGCCTTGCGATCCTGCCGGGAGTACGGGAACCAGGGGACTACGGCGGTGATGCGCTTGGCAGAGGCGAGCTTCGCCGCCTGGATCATCAGCAGGAGTTCCATCAGATTTCGGTCGACCGGCTCACAGCCCGTCTGGACGACGAAGAGGTCTGCTCCCCGGATCGACTCGAGGTAGCGGCAGTAGGTCTCGCCGTTCGCGAAGGTCTCGAGCTCGACCTCGCCGAGCTCGACCCCGAGCTTGCCGGCTATCTGGTGGGCGAGCTCTTTGTGCGAGCGACCCGAGAACACCATCAGCCGCTTCTGAGGGCCGCGCTCGAGCCAGTGTCCGGTCTTCACCTCGGGACGCTCCGCCGCGGCGCCCATCCCGGGGAGACGCGCCGGCTCAGTCGTCGCGGTTTCGATAGACATAGCCGTCCTTGTTGATCTGGCGTGGCGGGAAGCCTGCGAGCGCTCCGGGGGGCACATCTTCCGTGATCACCGCGCCCGCCGCAATCCAAGCGTCGTCTCCGATCTCGACGGGCGCGACGAATGAGTTGTCGACACCGGTCCTGACGTTGCTGCCGATCTTCGTACGGCCCTTGGGACGCCCAGGACGGTGTGGGAAGTTGACCGTGACGTTGGCCGCCGCGACGTTCGTGTCCTCGCCGAGGTCGGCATCTCCGATGTAGGACAGGTGCGGGATCTTCGTCCGCGCCCCGACGCGGGAGTTCTTGAGCTCGACGAACGTTCCGGCCTTCGCGCCCGCCTCGAGGACGGTCCCGGGTCGGAGGTAGCAGAACGGCCCGACCACCACTCCCTCCCCAACCACCGCGTCAACGACGACCGCGTGCGGCCCGACCTCGGCGCCCGCGGCAACACGTGAAGCTCCGCGGAGAACGGTGAACGGCTGAATCACACACTCGGCCTCGAGCCGGACGTCCGGTCCGATCCAGGTGGTCGCCGGATCGACGATCGTCACGCCCGCGAGCATGTGCGCGAGATTGATGCGATCACGCAGCACGGCCCCCACGGCGGCGAGATCGGCCCGTGTGTTCACGCCTTCGGGAGCGAGCGGATCGGGCGAGCGGAAGGCGGCCGCCCGGCCTCCCGAGGCCGTGATCAGGGCGATCGTGTCCGTCAGGTAGAGCTCGCTCTGCGCGTTCTCGTCCCCCACTCGCTCAACCGCGTCCCACAGCGCCCGCGCGGAGAAGACGTAGATCGACGTGTTGAGCTCCCGGACAGCGAGCTCATCGACCGTTGCGTCCACCTCCTCCACGATTCGCTCGACGGCCCCGTCCTCGTTCCGGACGACGCGACCGTACGGAAAGGGCGCGTCCGGCTCAAACGAGAGGATGGTCACCTCGGCGCCGCCCCGGCGGTGCTCCGCGACCAGTCCGGCGAGCACTTCCACGGTGATGAGCGGGACATCGCTCGAGAGCACGAGGACGTCGCCGTCGAATGCGCCGAGTGGCTCCTTCGCCGCAGCGACGGCGTCGGCGGTACCGCGAGGCTCGCGCTGCACCGCCACCTCCGCCGCCCCGAACCGATCCGCCGTCGTCGGCGAGGCGACAACCACGAGCCGAGCGGGGTCGAGCTCCCCCGCGGCGGCGATCACCCAGTCGACCATCGGGCGATCGAGCAGCAGATGGAAGTGCTTCGGCGTCGCTGAGCGCATCCGGGTGCCCAGGCCGGCGGCCATGACAACTGCTGCGAGCCTCGGATCGGTCATGAGAAGGATGGCTGGGGCGCCAGGATTCGAACCTGGGATCGCGGGACCAAAACCCGCTGCCTTACCACTTGGCTACGCCCCAGTGCAGTTGCTCTCGAGTCTCGCAGAGAAGCGCTCACGGACGCCCACCGGAGCCCCATTCCAGTCTCTTAAACACCTCGGTCGCCGGAGGAGACGGTGGAGGGCGTCAGCGCTCGGTGAACAGCACGACGAGCGCGACGACCGCAAGCACTGCGACGAAGATGACCGCCAGGGTCCCGACCACGACGACGAGCACAGGTACGAGCGCGACGAGGGCCTGCGACGCAGCGGCGATCCAGGCGATCTGGCGGCCGGCGTCTGATCGGAGGTCGCGCCCGGCGTACAGATAGAACGCGATCGAGACGGCCGCAATGGGGATCGCGACCCACCAGGAAACGAACTTGAAAGCGACCAGGATCCCCTCGACGACGGCGATCCAGAAGGCGATCTTGATGCGCCGCTGGCGCAGCCAGCGGCCGCTACGGCTCGAGCCGTGGTCGAGCACCTGCCCCCGCCGGAGCTGCGGCCGCGAGTAGACCATCTCCCGCTCAAAAGTACCACGCTGGCACACTCACCCACGTCCGTCCGAGCGGCCTCAGCGTCCTCCCCGCCGCCGCGGCCTCGGCACGCTTCTGGAAGAGGCCGTAGACGGCAGGCCCCGCGCCGCTCACGTCGGCGCGAAAAGCGCCGCGCGCATACAGCTCCCGCGTCAGCGGCGAGGAAGCGAGGTCGTTCGGGGGAAGCAGGGCGAGATCTCGCGGGCGTCGCACCTTCGCGAGGGTCAAGAGCAGGTCGGCACGCCGGGCATCGCAGCCTGTCGCGCCCGCGCGTGCGTCGAAGGCCGCGTAAACCTCGCTCGTCGAGACCTTGCGCGCACCGTCGGGAAGGACGAGCACGATCCAGTAGTCCTGCGGGAGCTCGAGCGGAGTCAGCTCGGTTCCGTCGCCTTCCCCGAGCTGCGGCCCTGCGGCGAGAAAGAATGGAACGTCGGCGCCGAGGCGCGACGCGAGGGCGTGCAGAGCCGCCGGCCCGAGCGGCCGGTCGAGAGTCGAGTTCGCGAGGCGGAGAGCGGTCGCGGCGTCGGAGCTGCCGCCCCCGAGGCCGGCTGCGACGGGAATCCGCTTCTCGATCCGCGCGCGCCATTCGGGGCGAACGCCCGCGGCGTCGGCAAGGGCGGCAAGCGCGTCCCGAACGAGGGTGTCCTCACCGAAGCCGACGATCTCCAGCCGGCGCGAACGCACCACGCAGACGCGGTCGCAGAGGGCAATCCGCTGATAGACGGTCGCGACCTCGTGGAGGCCGCTCTCGCCTCGGTTCCCGACGACGAGAGCCAGGTTGATCTTCGCCGTGGCCGGCGCCCGCCTCACGGCCGCCCGCGGAGGGCCCTGCTGAGGGCGACGAACTCCTCCGGCGTCAAGGCTTCGGCACGCGTGTCCGGTCGCCGATCGATCGCCGCGAGCGCCTCGGCGGCCTCACGACGCCCGGCGAAGCCAGCAAGCGCAACCGAGTTCGGGAGGGTCTTTCGCCGGTGCGCGAAGCCCGCTTCCACAAGGCGCTTGAGACGGGGATACGAGGGAGGGTCCGGGATCCGGCGGAACGCGACCAGCGCCGAGTCGACGTTCGGCCGGGGGCGAAACACGTTCCGGGAGACCGGGTGGAAGCCGGTGCGCTCCGAGAGGAGCTGGACGAGGACGGAAACGGCACCGTAGGCGGGCGTGGAGGGGGCGGCGAAGAAGCGCTCGGCCACTTCGCGCTGCACCATCACGCACCATGCCAGGAGAGCGGGAACGCGCTCGAGCGTCTGGATCACGAGTGGCGTCGCAATCGAGTAGGGCAGATTCGCCACGAGCTTCCTCGGCGCGGGCTCCAGAACGGAGAGGTCGACGCGCAGTGCGTCGCCGTAGAGAACATCGACGTTCTCGAGGCCGGCCAACACGCGCGCGAGGTGCGGTTCGAGCGCGCGGTCGAGCTCCACTGCGTGCACGCGCGCCACCCGCGCCGCGAGGCGACGCGTCAGGACGCCGAGTCCGGGACCAACCTCCAGGACGACGTCCTCGGGGCTGAGCCGCGCCAGCCGCTCGACGACGCCCAGGATGTTCTCGTCGACGAGGAAGTGCTGGCCGAGATCGCGCTTGGGCGCGACCGGCAGCCGGCTCACGGAAGCGAGAAAGCTGCTGCTGCGTTGGCGTCGATCCGGTCGGCGAGCGCCGTGACGTGCTCCCCTCGGGCCTCGGCGAGCGCGGCGACCGTGTGCACGACATTCGCGGGCACATTCGGCGCTCCGCGACGCGGCACCGGCGAGAGGTATGGGCTGTCGGTCTCAACCAGAAGGCGCTCGGCCGAGATTGCGGCCGCGGCGGCGCGGAGCTCGCCGGCGGAGGGGTACGTGACGTTGCCTGCGAAGGACACGTAGTAGCCGCGCTCGAGAGCGACACCAAGCAACTCGCCCTCGGAGAAACAGTGGAGGACGACCGTCCCCGGAAACGCTTCGAGCGCTCCCGCGGTCTCGGCGCTCGCCGCGCGCGAGTGGACAACGATCGGGAGGTCGAGCTCCTCCGCAAGCGCGAGCTCCTCCTCGAAGAGACGGAGCTGCGCGTCCCGCGGCGCGTAGTCGCGGAAGAAGTCCAGACCGGACTCCCCGACCGCAACGACGTCGCGCTCGCCGAGGAGGCCCCGAAGGTCGCCGAGTCGACCCGCCTCGCTGCCTCCGGCCTGATGCGGATGGATCCCGAGCGCGGCGAACACGCCGCCGTGCCTGCCCGCGATCGCGAGAGTCTCGAGACAGGAGTCGATCCCCGAGCCGACGGCCACGATGCGCGTGACTCCTGCCGCTTCCGCCTCCCGCACGAGCGTGTCGGCGTCCAGCTCGCACCCGTCGAGGTGGGCGTGCGTATCGATCATTCCGCACTCGACCGCAGGCGCTCGAGCTCCTCCTCAACGATCGCCGGATCAAGCTTGCGGAAGAGCGGGCAGGGTTCGCGAAGCTTCTGACCCGCCGGCAGGGCGCTCGGAGCCCATTCGCCGTCCCAGCTCGCATAGTCGCCCGTCAGGACGGTGTGCCGCGCGCCGCTGTCCTCGACCTCCCGGAACTCGAGCGGCCCCGCGATCGTCCCTTGGTAGCCGAGGAGCTCGTGCACCTGTTGCGAGCTCCTCGGCAGGAACGGGGTGAACTGGATCTTGAGGTTGTCAACGCATCTCAGACACACGTACAGAACGCTCGCCGCTCGCGCGCGATCGGACTTGATCACCGTCCACGGCGCCTGCTCACTCGCGTATTGGTTGACGCGCGACGCGAGACGCATGACCTCTGCGAGCGCGCTCTTGAACCGCGCGTTCTCGATGTGGTTGCCGACGGTCTCGAAGCCGGCCTCGATCTCGCGCACGAGCGCCTCGTCCCCTTGGGCGAGCTCTCCCGGCGGCGGGACCTCGCCGAAGTTGCGATACGCATTGGTCAGCGTGCGGTTGACGAGATTCCCCCACGTGGCGAGGAGCTCGTCGTTCGTGCGGCGCACGAACTCCGTCCAGGTGAAGTCGGTGTCCTGCGTCTCGGGCCCCGCCGCCGTGAGGTAGTAGCGCAACGCGTCGGCGTCGTAGCGGCTGAGAAAGTCCCTGACGTAGATACCGACGTTCCGGCTCGTCGAGAACTGCTTGCTCTCGATCGTCAGGTACTGGCTCGCAACGACGTCGAACGGGAGCTCGAGCGGTCGTTTCCCGGCGCCTGCCTCGCCGCCGGCGCCATACCCCATCAGCATCGACGGCCAGATGATCGTGTGGAAGACGATGTTGTCCTTGCCCATGAAGTAGAAGTGCCGGGCGTCCTCGTTCTGCCACCACTCGCGCCATGCATCGGGCTCGCCACGATGCGCCGCCCACTCGATGCTCGCTGACAGATAGCCGACGACGGCGTCGAACCAGACGTAGATCCGTTTGTCGGGATTGTCTTCGTATCCCGCAACCGGTATGCGGACGCCCCAGTCGAGATCGCGCGTGACCGCACGCGCTTTGAGATCGCGGACGAGACCGAGGGAGAAGTTGCGGACGTGCGGGCGCCAGTGGCGCTGGGCCGAGATCCAGGTTCCGAGCCGCTCCGCGAACGAAGGCAGGTCGAGGAAGAGGTGCTTCGTCTCGCGGAACTCGGGCGTCGCGCCGTCGATCCTGGAGCGAGGCTCGATCAGGTCGGTAGGATCGAGCTGGTTCCCGCAGTTGTCGCACTGGTCGCCGCGCGCCTGATGAAAACCGCAGATTGGGCACGTGCCCTCGATGTAGCGGTCGGGGAGCGTGTGGCCGGTGGTGGGCGAGAACGACACGAGCTGCGAGCGCTCGACGATCGCCCCCCGCTCGTACAGCGTGCGGAAGAGATCGCGGGTAACCCTCGCGTGAGTCGGTGTGGTCGTCCTCGTGAACAGGTCGTACGAGACGCCGAGGTCCCGCAGGTCCTCACGGATGTGCTGGTTGTACTTGTCGGAGATCTCACGGTACGTGGCTCCCTCACGATCGGCGGCCACCATGACCGGCGTACCGTGCTCGTCGGTTCCACTGACCATCAGGACGTCGTCCCCGCACAGCCGGTGGTACCGGGCGAAGACGTCGGAGGGGACGCCGAAGCCCGCCATGTGCCCGATGTGCCTGGGGCCTGCGGCGTAGGGCCACGCGACGGCGACCAGGATGCGTCTCCGCCTGCGTCTTGTCGAGGCTCCCATCCGGCTCCGATACGGCGGCCGAGCCCGGGATGTCCAGGACGGCGGCCGAGGTGGACATGATACGAGGCTCGCGCGCCACGGCCGGCCTCGGCTGTCGGCGAGGCACCATCCGCAGCAGTGCGCCGAGGAGCGAGGCCAGGCAGAGCCCGAGGATCAGGAGGAGGCCAACGGGCCTGTGTGGCCCGGAGCGGACGGCGGAGCGGGCTTCTCCGGTGAGGGCTGCTGCAGCACGGGGTGAACGCGACGACAAAGCGGCGATCGCTCGGTTCGTGCGGGCCTGCTCCTCCCGCGTCTGCTCGCCATTCGTCGAGCCGACGTGGGCGTCGACCGGCACGACTGTCACCGGCCTCACGGGCCGAGCCGAGACCATCGTCCCGCCCCAGCGCCCCAGTTCGTCCGCCGCGCCCGCTTTGCGAGGATGGACGATCGCGGCGGGCTCGAACTCGCGAGCAGGCGCTGCGGAGGCCGGCGGACGGAGCGGCGCCGGTGCCGGTCGCGCCGGGGAGCCTCGAAGGGCGCTTCTGTCGGGAGAAGCGGCGCCGTCGACGCTCGATCCGGCCGGCGGCGACTGCCTCGGCCCCGCCGAGCTGTGCGCGGGGTCGGCGAGAACCTGCGGCACGGGCGAGTCGAGCGCGCCGGTCGCGATCTCGGTTGCGACGCCCGAGGCGGGTCGCTCCGGCGCGGGACGGTTCGCCGGAGCGAGCTTGGGTCTGGACGGCACGGCCTTCGGCTCGCCCGCCGGCTGGAGCGCGGCAGCGCCGCCGATCGATGCACCAGGAACGACCTCCGGAGGGGCGGGCGGCATCGCGATCACGGCAATCGTCGGTGGATCGGCCGCCGGCAGAAGGGTCGGATCAGGCTCGACCGCGGGCTCGGGAGGAACGGCCGGCGCCGGAGGCGGAATCGGTGCCGGCAGGGGTTTCGGCGTCGGGTCGGCCGCGGGTTCCGGGACGACGTCCCGCGGGGGCAGGAGTCCCAGCGGGTCGACATATCCCTGCGGGTCGGCTGCCAGCCGCACGCCGAGGTGAACGTACGGCTGCTCTACCTCCGGGTCGCCGCTCGAGCCAACGGTGCCCACCGCTGATCCCTCGGCCAGCGAGGAGCCGCGCGCGACCTCGATCGTCCCCAGATGCACGAGCGTGACGGCGTATCCATCCGCGGTCTCGATCGTGACGGTCAAGCCGCCACTCGGCACCACGCCGGCAAACGAGACGGTGCCAGATGCGGGAGCTACCACGGAGGTACCGGAGTCGCCGCCGACATCGATGCCACGGTGCTGTCCGGGCGCATAAGGGTCGCCCGAAGAGAAGTTGAAGGGGCGAAGCACGGGCCCCGCGACGGGCCACGTCCAGGCCCGAGCCACCGGCGCGAGGCAGAAGGCACCGAGCACCACCACCACGACTCGCCACATACGGATCGCCTCCTCCTTCCGTTGTCAATACCGTCAACGGAGGCACCGTAGCAGCGAGACCAACTGTTGTCAAAAAAGACTACAACGACGAATCGTAGAGGCGCTTGCGCGAGCCTGCGGTGAGCCGCGCGACGAGCTCCGCCGATTGCTTTCGCGACACTCCGGCTGCCACAAGCTCTCTCACCGCCCGTAGTCCTGCATCGAGCCCGAGGCCGGCCTCGGCCGTGGATCTCTCGATTTCCGCCGCAGACGCCAGGACGATGGTGATCTCCCCTCTCGGGGCCTCCTCGAAGCTCTTGGCTACCTCGGCAGCCGGCCCGCGGACAACCTCCTCGAACCGTTTCGTCAGCTCACGGCAAACCGCCACCTCCCTGGCCGGAAGAGCCGTCGCGAGACTCGCGAGCGACGCCGGGAGGCGCTGGGGAGCCTCGAAGGCGACCGCCGCATAGGGCCAGCATGCAAGCTCCCGCCAGATTGCCTCGAGGGCGCTCGCCCGGCGTGGCAGATAACCGAGGAACTGGTAGCGGCCGTCGGAGAACCCGCTCGCCACGAGCGCCGTCTCGACCGCGGAGGCCCCTGGCAGCACTGTGACCGGCACATCCGACGCAAGCGCTGCCGCCACGAGGCGACTTCCGGGATCGCTGATGCCCGGCAGTCCGGCATCGGAGACGAGCGCGACGCGCTCTCCCGCTTCGAGGCGGAGCATCACCTCCATCGTGCGCCGCGCCTCGTTGTGCCGGTGATAGCTCAGAGCGCGAGCCGCGATGCCGTGCCGCTGCAGCAGCAGCCGCGTTCGCCTCGTGTCCTCGCACAGAACAACTGTTGCCTCGCGCAGCTCCTGGAGAACGCGCAGCGTCACGTCGTCCAGGTTGCCGATCGGGGTCGCGCAGACGGCGAGAGGCACCTTCTAGACCGGAACGACCGGCGGCGCTGCGACGTCGAGAGCCTCGAAGGCGACAAGACCGGCGCCGATCAGGCCGGCCTGCGCGCCGAGCGCCGCCGGGACGATGCGAACCAGTTCGCGCGCGGGCTCGAGTGCCTCCTGGGCAACGACCTCTCGCGCCGGCCCGAGCAGGAGGTCTCCTGCAGCGGCGAAGCCACCCCCGACGACAATGATCTCGGGATCGAAGATGTTGACGAGCGAGGCGATCCCGGCGCCAAGCCGCCGCCCGAGCTGGGCGAGCGCCTCAACAGCCGCGCGGTGCCCCTCTCGCGCGGCGTCGACGAGTGCGTGGGCGTCGGCAGCACCGCCGAGCACCTCTCGTGCGAGGCGATCCGCCGCGCGGCCTGAGGCCACGGCCTCGAGATGGCCGTGGCCGGTACATGAACCCTGGCAGCGCGGCCCGCCGATCTGCACGACCATGTGCCCGAGCTCGGCTCCAGCTCCGACCGCCCCTCGGTAGGGCCGGCCGTTGAGGACGAGCCCACCGCCGATGCCCGTGCCGAGCGTGAGCATGACGAGGTGTGAGGTGCCTCTGCCGGCGCCGAAGCGCCACTCGGCGAGCGTGGCGGCATTCGCGTCGTTGTCGATTCCGACCGGCAGCCCGAAGCGGGTAGCCATTCGCGCGCGCAGGTCGAGGTTCGCCAGCGGGATGTTCACGGAGGCGACCGCCCGTCCGCTTCGCTGGTCGATCGTCGAGGGGATCCCCAGCCCGATCGCAGCGATGTCGTCGTCGAGAACCTCCTCGACCGCTCGGTCGAGACCCGCGAGCAACGCCTCCTGGGTTGCGACCGGCGTCGGATGCTCGACCCGCGAAGCGACGTCACCGTCGCGGGTGATCGTGCCCGCCGCGATCTTGGTGCCGCCGAGATCGAGGCCGATCACGCGCTGGGTGTTCATGGGCGGCGGCTACCATAACTCGCCGGATGGCGGAGGGAGACAAGCCCTACCGGATCTACAAGGGCGGTCGGGTCAAGGGCAAGGTTCCTTCGGAGCGGAAGTCTCCGCGCGGACCGCTCGGGAACGGCGACGGACGAGTTCCCTACGCCGGGCCAGGCCCGGTGCGAAAGCAGCCGCGCCGGCGGCTGGGCCCGAACCTTCGCGGCCGGCGCTTCTGGATTCGCACCGTCGGGACCCTCGTGCTCGTGTTCTTCCTCCTCGTCCTCGTCTGGGCAGTCGCGAGCTACTTCGCCATCCGAGGCGGGACGAAGGCTGCGAACAAGCGGCTTCCGGCCGCCGCGAAGCGTGTCCTCCAGCATCAGAACGGGATGCTCCTCTTCCACTCGACGACGATCCTCTACCTCGGCGTCGACCACTCCCGGATCGCCGCGCGAAGTGGCGATCGGCACTCCGACACGATCCTCCTCATCCGCACCGATCCGGACCACCACCGGCTCGCCTACCTTTCGATCCCGCGCGACCTGCGCCTGAACATCCCCGGTTACGGATATGCGAAGGTAAATGCCGCCTACCAGATCGGTGGCGCTGCGCTCGCGGCACGGACGGTCCACTCGTACACGGGCCTGTCGATCAATCACATCCTGATCGCCGACTTCAACGACTTCCGCAAGGTCGTCGACGAGCTCGGTGGAATCGAGGTGAACGTGCCTGCGCCAATCCTCTCCAACCCGTTCGACTGCCCCTACTCGTCGGTCGATCGCTGCCATGCCTGGAAGGGCTGGCGTTTCGCCAAGGGCCGGCAACACATGAACGGGTGGCGGGCGCTCATCTACTCCCGGATCCGCGAAAACCAGCTCGATCCCAGCGAGAGCGATCTGACGCGCGGCGAGCGGCAGCAGACCGTCATGCAGGCGACCTTCGCCAAGACCACGAGCGTCGGAACCGCGGTGCGGCTGCCGTGGATCGGAGGAAGCATCCTGCGCCCGCTGACAATGGATCTTTCGGGTGGCCAGATGATGCAGCTCGGCTGGGTGATGAAGCGCGCCTCTGCGCGCCGAACACTGCATTGCCGGCTCGGTGGAACCGGCTATTCCGACCCGCAGCTCGGCTCGGTGATCCAGCCGACCGAGGAAAACTTCTCGGTCATCCACATGTTCACCGGCGACTCGGCACCGCAGCCCCCGCTCCCCGGCTCCGGGCCCTACGGCCCCGGTTGCGTGGTCGGCTCCTCCGTGTTCCCGCGCTGAGGCCGGGCGCGGTTGAGCGCCGCGGAACCCGCCGCCGGATCTTGTCCCCCGGGGGTCCCCACTTGTTGTCTCCCCCGCAGACGAGCGTAGCGGCAGAGTTCGGACGCGTGGGTGATGGATCTGTGCCGAGAGTGAGACTCTCGGTCACAAGGCCTGGGCGCCGCGTCCCCGGCACTGCTCACGCACGGAATCGAGCGTTACGCCTCTGCGGCCTTGGCCTTGGGTTCGGGCTTCGGCTTCTCGGAATCGGTCGACGGCGCAGAGGCGCCGTCGCCGTCTTTGCCCTGGTCTTTCTTCCCTGACCCGCGCCCGTAGTCGGTCGAATAGAAGCCTGACCCCTTGAAATGAACGGCGACCGGGTAGAGCACGCGCGCCAGCGGCTTTGCGCCGCAGGTCTCACACTCCTCGGGCGGCAAGTCGGCAAAGCGCTGGAAGAGCTCGAACACGTGGCCGTTCGGGCAGCGATACTCGTAGGTCGGCATGCGCAAGGCAAGGCTAGCAGCGGGTTCAGAGTGATAGCCTCGCCGGCCGCGCCCCACCGTTCCGCCAACGCGTGACCGAGATCCCGAGCCCCGAGCGAGGAAGGACCGCTCCCCGCCCGCTGCCCCTGCCGCGGCTCGGCGATGCTCGAAGCCTGCGCGACCTCGTCGGTCGCCGCTCTGCCGAAACCGCGAAGACTCCGGACCTCTCCCCGCGGCTCTTCCGCGCAGGCATTGCCGCCTGCACGGCCGGCGTAGCCGCCTTCTTGTTCGCTCAGATCACCGCCTGGCCGCCTCACGAGGACGAGACCCTCGCGCTCTTCGTCGGCCGCCAGTCCCTCGGCGGGCTCTTCAACACCGTCCTCGGCCAGCGCGGAGGAGCGCCGCTCCACTTCCTGCTGGCCTGGCTCGTCGCCCACGCCGGCGGTGGGCTAACAGCGCTACGCCTGCTCTCCGCGCTGTTCGCGATCGCGAGCGTGCCCGTGATCGCCCTGCTCTGCGAGCGCCTCACCGACCGGGCGACGGCGCTCACTGCAACGGTCATCGCGAGTGCGAGTTGGGTGCTGCTCTTCCACGGCGTCTACGGGCGGATGTACAGCCTTTTCCTCTTCACGAGCGCGCTGTCCTACCTGTCCCTGCTCGTCGCCCTGGACGGCGGTGGTCGGCGCCGCTGGTCTTTCTGGGCGCTTTCGATTCTGCTGACGCTGGCCGTGCATCCATACGGCGCTCTCGTGATCACCTCTCAAGGGCTCTTCGTGCTCACCTCACGCAAGCGACTGCGCGAGGCGATCACCGCGTTCGCGGCAGTGGCCGTGCTGGCCGTGCCACTCTGGCGCGCGGACCTGGTGCTCGCCGGGCGCTTCGACGTCGGTGTCGGCGGCGGCGGCGCGAAGCTGGGGGGCCCCTTGTCCGTGCTGCGTTACCTGAGAGGCGTCGCAGGCGACTTCTCGATCGGGTACGGCTCGGGCCTACTCGGCGTCTGCGCGCTCGCGATCGTTGGAATCGGGCACCTATCGCGGACGCGCAGGCAGGCGGCCGCGCTCGCGGGGTGCGTCTTCGGCACTCCCACCGTGGCACTCCTGCTCGCGAAGCTCGGATCCTCCACCTCGCCGGAATCGCGCCACCTCATCTTCGCCCTGCCGTTCTTCTCCCTGCTCGTCGCGGCCGGGCTCGTTTCGTCCGCACGGACGATGCCGCCCGCACTCGCCGGCGCGGCGGTCGCCGCAGCGATTGCCGCCATCGCACCCGTCGAGGTGGCGTGGGCATGGCACAAGACCCCAGCGCTCTTTCACCGCGAGCCGCAGCTCCGGGTCGAGGCGCGCGAGGCCGCGTCCGCGTGGCTCGCGAAGACGACGCGGCGAGACGACATCCTCTTCGGCTACGACCCGATCTTCCTCGGCGCCTGGCGGCGGTCGCCGGTCGTTCCAAGGACGGTCGTGCCGCGAGCGGACGCGAAGCTCGCGCTCAAGGTCCTGCGCGCGCAGGCTCGACCCCTCGGACGCGCCGTCTTCGTCTTTGACCGAAGCGACACGAACAACTACGTCCGCCGGCTGTACATCCCGCTTCGGTATCCCGAACCGCGCGCGGCGTTCGACGCGCGGTCGTACGGGCCGTTCCTCGTCATCCGGACGAAGCAGCCGACCCGCACCGTCCGTGGCTACCTCCAGGCTGCGAGCGCCGTGCAGCTGGTAGGCCTTTCGCTGTACCTCGGGGATGCCGACGTCAACTACGCCACGGTTCAGCGCGCGCTCCACAGGCTCGACGGACTCCCCTGAGGCCAAACCGGGCCCCGTACTCCAGGCTATAGCGTGAGATGAGACGCTGGGCGGCGCTCGGGGCGGCCGCCGTGGTCGCGGCTGCGGTCGCGGCGGCCGGAGCCTCTGCTCACGCCAACCTGTTGCTCAGCCGGCCGGCTGCGGGTGCGGCGCTGGCAGGCGCACCGGCGGTTGTCCGCCTCGAGTTCAACGACACCGTGCGGCCGGCGGGCGGCATCGCGGTGGTCAGGAACGGCGGTGGGTCGGTGCTCGCAGGCGTACCGCGGATCGCGGGCGGGCGCCGGCTCGTGCTTCCGCTTCGAGAGGGACTGCCCGACGGCGACTACACCGTGCGCTGGCGGGTGATCTCCGACGACGGCCACCCGATCGCAGGGGTGTTCGCCTTCGCGGTGGGGAGCGGCCGGCCGCCTCCGACCCCGACACTCGCGGCCGGCGGCGGCCCACCCGCCCGCGACGTCCTGCGGCGCTGGGTGTTCTTCTCGGGGGCGCTCCTCGCGGCGGGCCTCCTCGGCGTTCGGCGCCTCATCTCCGGCACAGCACGAGGCTCATCCGAGGCGAGCGTGCAGTGGCGTCCGGCGCTGGCAGCCGAGACCGCTCTCGTCTCGACCCTGGTTGCCGCCTCGCTCCTCGCCGTGACGCTTGCGTGCGCCCACGGCGGCGGAATCGGAGCCACCCGTTTCGACCGCGTGAACACCCTCGCGGCGGTTACAGCTGGCCTCGGAGCGGTGGCCGCGGCGACGGCCTTGGCGTACCCGCCTCTCCTGGTGGTCGCCGAGGGCGCCGCGCTCGTCGTCCTCGTCGTCCCGGCGCTGCGAGGCCATGCGCTCGATCCGGGCCACTCGCGCGTGCTGGCGCTCGGCGCCGACCTCGCCCATCTCGCGGCAGCCGCGGCCTGGCTGGGAGGTCTTCTGTATCTCGCCGTGGTCGTCCCGGCTGCCGGCCAGCAACTCGAACCCTCCCTGCGCCACACGCTCCAGCTCGGCAGAGCGCGGCGCATTTCCGGGGTCGCTGTCCTCGCCGTCCTCGTGCTCGCAGCGAGCGGGCTCCTCCGCGCGCTCGGGGAGCTCTCGGCGGTCACGCAACTCTGGACGACCGGGTACGGGCGCGCTCTTCTCGTCAAGAGCGGCCTCCTCGGCGCGCTCGTCGCGATCGGCTGGCAGAACCGCCGTAGCCTCCGCGGCCACCTCGTATTCGGTCCTCTGCGGCGACGAGCGGCGGCGGAACTCCTCCTGTTCGCAGGAGTGATCGTCGCGGTGGCGGTGCTCACCGATCTTCGACCCGGCCGCCAGAGCGCGAGCGCACGGGCGTCCGCCGCGGTGGCGGAAACCGCGCCTTTGACGCTACCGGCGTCTGCCGCGCACACGGTCGTCGTCGCGCGGGAGGTCGGACCGCTCGCAGTTGCGCTCGCCGCGAGGCCGTCGCCGGGAGGTGTCTCGCTGACGGCGACGGTGCTCGGCCCAAACGGTCTTGGTGTGAACGGCCTCCGCGTGGCGTTCGATGTGCACGGAGCCGTCCGGGCAAGGGCGGTTGCGACCCCTTGCGGCGGCGGCTGCTACCACGCGGTCGGTGACCATGTAGGCCGACCGCGCCTGGTTGTCATCTCCCTCGCCGGCGCCGGGGTCTCGGGCCGGCTCGCTTCGTTCGTGCTCCCACGGCGGTGGCCGGCGCCGCCGGCAGCAGGGCTCGTCCGAAAGGCCGAAGGCGCCTACCGGCGCGTGCGGACGCTCGTGCTGCACGAGCAGCTGGCGTCCGGCCCGGGCACGCGGAACCGGATCTCGACGCTCTTCGAATACGTGGCGCCGGATCGCATGCGCTACCGAATCGCCGGCGGCGGGCCGCAGGGGATCGTGATCGGAAAACTGCGCTGGGATCGCGTCTCACCCGGCGGCCGCTGGCAGGTCTCCGCAGAGGAGCCGCTGGCAGTGCCGCGGCCGTTCTGGCTCTCAGCCTCCCATGCGTCGCTCCTCGCGTCGACCGTGGTACGAGGCCGGCCGGTCTACGTCGTCTCCTTCCTCGACCGCAGGATTCCCGCGTGGTTCACCGCCTGGATCGACCGCCGGACATATCGAACCCTCGAGCTACGGATGACCGCTGCGGCGCACTTCATGCACCACGTCTACGGGCCCTTCGACGCGCCCCTAACGATCCGGCCGCCCCTCATCCGATAAGACCACGGTCGCAGCCGGAGGCGGGACATGTCCACG
>JBBQDZ010000034.1:0-16305 GCA_038320185.1 Gaiellales bacterium | reverse complement strand
TAGGCGCCGCGGAGCATCTCTCCCGCGACCTCCCGCCCGCCGAGGCCGAAGGCGAGCGCGGAGCCGAGTGCGACCGCGCCGATCACCGCCGCGTAGGTGATGACGACGATGTTGTGGGCGATGCGGAGCTGGTCGAGGATCATGAACGTCGCGATCGTCATCACCAGCACCGGCACGGCCGTCGCGATCACCTTCCCGGTCGGGGTGTCGCCCATCGTGCGCGACACGAGCGCGGCAGCGGCCGCAGCGACGGCTCCGGCCACGAGGAAGATCAGCACCGCGGCGAGCACGTTCGGCAGGTAGCCGTAGATCGCGGCGACGAAGTTCTTGAGCGCCTCGATCCCGAGCACCGAGACCGCGAGCGAGATCACCCCCAGAAAGAGCGCCCAGAACACAACCCGTCCGATCAGACCCGACGGACTCGAGGTGAGCCGCTGGACGTACGAGCCGGCCTGGCCCTTCTGGAGCGTCCGATCGAGGCCCGCCCGGTGCAGGACGCGCCCGATGATCTTGGCGATGATCTTCGCGATGAGGTAGCCGACGATGAGCACGACGAGCGCTGCGACAAGGTGCGGCAGCCAGTCGAAGAAGACCAAGAAGCTCCGCTGCACCTTCCCTCCGATACTTGCAACCAGCATGGTTTCCGTCCCCTCTTTTCTGTGGTGATTAGCCGCGGCCTTCAGGCCGTGGTGTCGGCGGGCGGATCAGTAGTCACCTCGACGCCCGGATCGGCGTCGATCTCCACCCGCTCCTTGCGAAGCTTCGTACGAACGCGCCTCTGCTCGGTCACCACCCGCTTTCGGATGACGACCCGCTCGCGGAGCACGACCCGCTTGCTGACGACGACCTCCTCCTCGTAGATCGGGATCGAGATCGACCCGTCCTCGAGCGTCTCGATCTCGCCCGAGTCGCCCTCCTCGGTCGGGACTCGCTCTAGCTCGAGCTCCTCCCGGTCGAAGGGGACACGCCTGTCGAAGCGCTCGCGGTCGACCTTCTTGCGCGCCCGGACGTAGCCGGCGCCGCGCCAGACGCCCTCGACGCCGACGAGCTCCTCCTCGTGGCGCTCGACTGCTGCACCCTCCACCCGCTTTTCTCGCTTAAGCCTGGCCATGGTCGGCAACCCGGTCGGGGAGGCGGCCTCGCCGCCTCCCCATACCCAGGTCAGCGCTGGTCGTCCCCCTCGACCTCGACGCGCTCCTTGCGCACCTCGTCGCTCACGGTCTCGCGCTTCGTCTCGACGTCCTTCTCGATTCCGACGCGCTCCTTCGCGACGACCTGCTTCTGGACGACCGCCTCCTCGGCGTGCAGCGGGACCTCGATCTCCTTCTCCTCGAAGTCCGCGCCCCCAACGACCTCGTCGACCGGCTCACGGGTCACCCGGGCGGTCTCGCGGCGCAGCTCCACGTCGGTCTCGACCGGCTCCGTCTCGACCCATTTGCGCAGGCGGACGCTTCCGGCCTCGACCTCGCGCTTGCCGACGCGCAGCTCCTCCTCGGACCGCGTAAGGCTTTCGTCATCTCCGGCGGTCGTCGCGCCTCTCGAGGTCGCTCCGCCGAGGCCGTAGTAGGCGTGGAGCGACTGCTCGGTGTCGTACTCGATCTCGTCGCTGTCGATGTCAGGCGAGTCCTTCACCTGCTCCTTGGAGTAGGCAACGGTGATCTCGCCGTCCCCTTGGCGGGCACCGGCGAGCGGCACGAGCACGCGCTTGGTTCCGAAGAACCCCGTCCCGATCCCCAGCCATTCGGGCTGGTTCGTGCGCTCGTCGTAGAAGACCTCTTCGACGCTGCCGATCTTGTCGCCGTCGCGGTCGTAGACGGTCGCTCCCCTCAACTCGTTCAGGCCCTCGATCGTGAACTGATCCTGCATCGCATCCCCTTTCGCTTCGCTTGTACAGCGCTTCATGCCGCTGAACCCGAACCTCAAGACGGGAGGGAGGCCGGAAAAGTTACGCCGTTTCGACATCCGATCCCAGGAGTAACTTTTTGCCTCTGCACGGAGTCGTTCATCAGATGGAGCAGGCTTCTGAGACCCGGCAGGACGGCACGTGCGCAGCCGTATCTCCGCTGCACGTCCTGACGCATGGCCGGTGACGAGGCACTCGTCGACCGAGCGGCGGCGGGCGAGCTTGACGCGTTCGAGGTGCTCGTGCGCCGGTACCGGCCACTCGTTCTTCGTGTCGCGGCCAGGATCGTCGGCCCCTCCGACGCGGACGACGTGACCCAGGACGCCTTCCTGCGCGCGTTCCACCGCCTGCCACAGTTCCGCGGCGACTCGCCGTTCCGCGCGTGGCTCCTGCGGATCGCCCACAACGCTGCGCTCGACGCTCTCTCGCGCAAGCGGGCTCCCGCCCACGAGCCGACCGATGAGGACGATTTCGTGGAGCAGCCGGCGCGTCGGACACCGGCGGAGGAGCTCGAGATCTCGGAGCGGCGCCGGCGTCTGGCGCTGAAGCTGGCGCAGGTGCCGCCCGCACACCGCACGGTCCTCGTTCTGCGTGACCTCGAAGGCTTGAGCTACGAGGAGATCGCTCAGATCACGGACTCGCCGCTCGGCAGCGTCAAAGGGCGGCTCTTCCGGGGGCGCCGGGAGCTGATCGAGATCCTGCGCGGCAACACCTACGACTGGGAGCTGCCGCCGGCATGACGGACGAGACGCGCTCGGAGGAGGTCGGTGGGCCGGCGGAGGAGCGACTGCTCTCGCTGCTCGGCCTCCTGCGCGAGGCCGGACGGGTTGACGACGCCACCGTCGAACGGGTGATGCACAGCGTCCGCCGCCAGCACGGACTGAAGGAGATCTTCATGGCTCTCAACCACCTGGCCCTCGCGCTGTCGGGCGGCCTCTCGGTCCTTCTTGGCCTGGGCAGGCGCTCACAGGGCACGCGATGACCTTCCTCGCGGCCCAAGTCCTCGACCGCGCGCTGATCAGGCTCGGAGAGTCGCTCCCCCGCATCGGCGGCGCGATCGTCCTGATGCTCGTCGGCATCCCCCTTGCCTGGCTCGTCGGCCGGGTGGTGCGACGGGTGCTCGAGGCCGTCGGAGCCGACAGCCACGCCGAGCGTCTGGGGGTCCGCGACGTCCTCGACCGCCTCGGCCTCGGCCACTCTGTCTCCCGGCTGATCGGGACGATCGTCCGGATCGCGCTCGTGGTCGTCGTCGTCGTCGCGGCCGTCTCCCTCCTTGGCCTCGGCGCCCTGAGCATCGCGCTGAACGAGGTCGTCCTCTTCGTCCCGAAGCTGATCGTCGCGCTCGCGCTCCTGCTCGCCGGCGCCGTGATCGGAGACTTCCTCGGCGAGCGGGTCCAACGACTCGCCGACCAGATGGCTCTCGGAGGGCCCGCGCGCGATCTCGTGCGGACGGCGGTGCTCGCGATCTTCGCTCTGATGGCGCTCGCCGAACTCGGGATCCCCACGGCGATCGTGATGGCGATGATCGCCCTCGTCGTGACGGGAATCACACTCACGATTGCCCTCGCGTTCGGCCTCGGCGGGCGCGACGTGGCGCGGGAAGTTGCCGCCGGACGCTATGTCGGCGAGGCGTTCTCGGTCGGGCAGCGGATCTCGATCGGCGAGGTCAGCGGCGAGATCGTGCGGCTCGATCGTGCCGCCGCAGTTTTGCAGACCGCCCCCGGCCGCATCGTTCGAGTTCCGCACCACCTCCTCCTCGACTCGATCGTGGAGCTGGAGGAGGGCGCGCCGGCGCCCGCCGAGGCGCAAGGGCCTTAGGCTCCGCCTTCAACGCGACCCGGGAGGCTCCATGCTCAGCTTCGGCGTCACCGTCCTGCCAGACCCGCCGTACACGCGGTTCCTGGAGCTGATCCAGCTCGCCGAGGAACACGGCTTCGAGTACGGCTGGACCTACGACTCGCACATCCTCTGGCAGGAGTCGACGCCGCTGCTCGCGCTCGCCGCCGAGCGGACGAGCCGGATGAAGCTCGGGCACTTCGTAACGAACCCGGGGACACGCGACCCGACGGTGCTCGCGAGCATGTACGCAACCCTCCACGTCACCTCCGGCGGCCGGATGGTGATGGGTATCGGCCGCGGCGACTCCGCGCGCCGCGTGATCGGCCTCCAGCCGGTGAAGGTCGCTGAGTTCGAGCGACGCTGCCGCATGATCAAAGACCTGATGAACGGCCGCGCGGTGACCTGGAACGAGAAGGAGCTCGAGCTGACCTGGGCCTTGAAGGAGCCGGAGATCCCGATGTACGTGGCCGGGTACGGACCGAAGGCGCTCGCCGTCGCCGGACGTGTCTCGGAAGGCGTCATCATCCAACTCGCCGACCCCGCGATCGTGGAATGGATCATGGCGACGGCCAGGAAGGCGGCCGAGGAGGAGGGACGCGACCCGGACGCGCTCGAGTGCATCGTCGGGGCGCCGAGCCACGTCTCCGACGACCTTGCGGAAGCGCGCGAGCAGGTCCGCTGGTTCCCGGCGATGGTCTCGAATCACGTCATGGACCTCGTCGAGCGCTACGGCTACGACTCGGAGATCCCCAAGGAGCTGACCGACTTCGTCAAGGCGCGCAAGTTCTACGACTACAAGGACCACTCCCGCGTCGGCGCAGCCCACGGCGAGTTCGTCACCGACGAGATCTGCGACCGCTTCTGCGTCATCGGCTCGACCGAGCAGTGCGCGGCGAAGCTCCGCGAGCTCGAGTCGGTCGGCGTCGACCAGTTCAACATCTACCTCATGACGCAAGGGCAGGAGGAGACGCTGGCGGCGTACGGGAAGGACGTGATCCCGCAGTTCGCGGCCGCTCCGGCCTAGATCCTAGAACCCCTCGGAGCCGCCGCCGGCGCCGCGCATCTGGTCGGCGGCCGCCCGGCCCTCCTCGTGGACGCGCCGCCGCCGTGCCTCGAGATCCGCCGAGGGCTCCGCCTGGTCGACCGGAGTCTCGCCGCCCTCGAACTCCTCCCGCTCTCCGGCCAGATCGCGGGCCTGCGCCAGCTTCTCGCGGAGCTCCTGCGCCCGCGGGTCAGGGCTCGGCGGAAGCGGCAGCTCCGCGGTGAGGCGTCGGCGTCTGAGGAGCGACGCACCTGCGGCCCCGGCAAGGCCGAGGCCCGCTGCGAGCCAGGCGAGCCGGTTGGCGGCCACGACTCGATGCTACACTCGGCCGCTCTTCCTGTCTCGCCTCGCGGCCTACCGTTCCCGGTGCCGCCTGCCGGTGAGGCCGCCTAAGTCCGAGGGAAGGAGCGACGGGAACGATGACCGAGTACGAGATCATGCTGATCCTCGATCCCGAGGCGCCGGAGGGGCGTCACGAGGAGATCGTCGCACGCACGCGCGAGCTCGTCGAGGGTGGCGGGGGCACCTGGGACGGCCACGATCCCTGGGGACGACGCAAGCTCGCCTACGAGATCGACAAGCAGGGCGAGGGGGTCTACCACGTCCTCTACTTCACCTGCGAGCCGGAGGTGCGCGACGAGATCTCGCGCGTGCTGAAGATCGCCGACGGCGTTGTCCGACACGGCTCCTTCCGCCGGATCGTCCAGCCGGCGCGCTCGCAGCCACGTCCTGCCGCGCCCTCTGGCGCTGCCGAGCCGGCGGAGTACGCTCCCCCCGTAGGCGACGAAGCGCAGGAAGGAGCGTAGAGAGATGGCCAACATCAACCGCGTAGTGCTGGTGGGAAACCTCACGCGCGACCCCGAGCTGCGGCACACGCCGAGCGGCATGGCGGTCTGCAGTCTCCGGCTCGCCGTCAACACCCGCCGCAAGGATCAGGCGTCGGGCCAGTGGACGGAGAAGCCGAACTACTTCGACATCACGGTCTGGGGGAATCAGGGCGAGAACTGCGCCCAGTACCTCTCGAAAGGGCGCCCGGTCGGCATCGACGGCCGCCTCGAGTGGCGCGAGTGGGATGCCCAGGACGGGACGAAGCGCCAGGCGGTCGAGGTGATCGCCGACACCGTGCAGTTCCTCGGCAGCAAGGGCGACGGCGAGAACCAGTACGTCCCGGCGGCGGCCGCCGCCGAGACCGCCGACTTCAGTCCGGCCGCGGCCGACGACGACATCCCGTTCTAGGAGGTTCACGAACGATGGCCCAGCCAAAGGAGCAGTCCACCCGCCGCAAGCGGAGTCCGAGAGACGCCGCGCTGACGCGTCGGCGCAACTGCTACTTCTGCAAGGAGAAGGTCGACGAGATCGACTACAAGAACGTCAACCAGCTCCGCCGCTACGTGTCGGAGAAAGGGAAGATCCGGTCGCGCCGCATCACCGGGGCGTGCCGGCGCCACCAGAATCAGGTGGCGGTCGCCGTCAAGCGCGCGCGGGAGATGGCGCTTCTTCCCTACGTCGGGGCGTAGGAGCGTGGTTCTCTACTCGGGTGCGCTCGTGCGGTCGGTTCGGACGGAGCGCGGGCAAGCCCGCACTCCTGAAGGTCGGCACCGCAAGCGGCGCTTACGGGGGCGATGCAGGTGACCCTGCTGAACGAGGTGGCCGAGGCGTCGCTTGCGATGCCGACCTGGAGGCTGCGCCGGCCTAGCCGGTGCGGCCGTTCTGCCCATGGGAGGTGTTGAGCGATGCAGGTGATCCTGCTGAACGATGTCGAGAAGCTCGGGCTGCGCGGGGACGTCGTCGAGGTCGCGCGCGGCTATGCCCGCAACTTCCTGCTGCCGCGCCGACTGGCGCAGGCCGCCACACCGGGCCTCGTGGCCGAGCTTCGCCGCCGCGAAGGCCGGCGCGCACGCCACGAGGCGGCCTCCGTTGCGGAGGCGCGTGAGATCGCCGGGAGGCTCGAGCAGGTTGAGCTGCGCTTCGACGTCAAGGCGGGCCGAACCGGCTCTCTGTTCGGGTCGGTGACGGCCACCGACGTCGTCGACGAACTGTGGCGCGCGCACAAGATCCGGGTGGATCGCCGCAAGGTCGAGCTGCCGGAGTCGATCAAGCGCGTGGGACGCTACGAGGTCGCGATCGAGGTCTTCACCGACGTGCGCGTACCGGTGCGCGTGGTCGTCGTCCCGGAGGGCGGCGAGCTCCCGCCGGAGGAGCCGGGAGCGGATGCTGCAGCCGAGGAGACGGCGCTTGATGAGCCGGCGGCGCAGGACGAGGCGCAGGCGGTTGCCGAGGACAACTTCGACCGTGCGCTCGACGGACCACCGCCCGAGGACGAGCAGAACCCCCTCTAGCGGGACCTGTCCACAGCGGCGCCCACACCCTGTGGGCACGAAGCGAAACTTTCCGCAACAAGCGGGCGAGCGTCTGAGGAAAACCCCGCCCCACCGCTGTGGATGCCGTCCGCGGCTTCTGCCACACTAGGGGAACGTATGTTCCCTTTTCCCTGGAAGCGCCCACGCGTCTACCTGTGGAAGACGCCGATGTGCCCACGTTTGCACCGGCTCCCGCGCACGTGAGACTTTCCGGCGTGCTCCAAACCTCCCCCTCACCTCCAGCCGCCCCCGTCCCACCCCAGAACCTCGACGCCGAGGAGTCGGTGCTCGGGGCGATGATGCTCTCGCCAGGGGCGATCGGGGTGGTCAGCGAGGTCCTCTCGCCGCGCGACTTCTACCGCGAGAGCCACGGCAAGATCTTCCAGGCCGCGCGCGATCTCTACGGCAAGGGCGAGCCGGTCGACGCAATCACCCTCGTCGACGAGCTGGAGCGTCTCAGCCAGCTCGACCAGGTGGGCGGCCGGGTGCGCATCCACGAGCTCGCGACCCTTGTTCCAGCGACCGCGAACGCCGCGCACTACGCGCGAATCGTGCGGGAGATGGCAACCCTGAGAGGCCTCATCGAATCGGGGTTGAAGATCACACGGCTCGGGTGGGAAAGACCCGCCGGCGCCGACGCGCCCACACTCGTCGACAAGGCGGAGCAGATCGTCTTCGAGCTCTCGCAGGCGCGCGTGAGCGCCGAGTTCGCGCACATCGAGTCGCTCCTCAAGGAGAGCTTCGAGCGGATCACCCAGCTCTACGAGGAAGGCTCGGAGATCACCGGCCTCCCGTCGGGATTCCGCGACCTCGACCGCCTCACGTCCGGGTTCCAGCCCGGCAACCTCGTGATCATCGCGGCCCGGCCGAGCATGGGGAAGTCGGCGCTTGCGCTCTGCATGGCCGCGAACCTCGCCGTGCGTCACCAAGTCCCGGTTGCGCTCTTCACCCTCGAGATGTCGAAGTCGGAGGTGACGCAACGGCTCATGTGCAGCGAGGCGAAGGTCGAGTCGCAGCGGCTGCGCACCGGCAAGCTCGCGGCGGACGACTGGCCGCGCCTCACCGCCGCCTGCGACAAGCTCGCGCGAGCGCCGATCTACGTCGACGACACCGGCTCGATCACGATGATGGGCATCCGCTCGAAGGCGCGGCGGCTGAAGTCGAAGGAGCCCGACCTGGGCCTGATCGTCGTCGACTACATCCAGCTGATGACCTCCGACTCCTCCTACGAGAACCGGGTGCAGGAGGTCTCGCAGATCTCTCGCTCGCTGAAAGTGCTGGCGCGGGAGCTCGACGTGCCGGTGATCGCGCTCTCCCAGCTCTCGCGAGCGGTCGAGCAGCGCCACGACAAGCGCCCGATCCTCTCCGATCTGCGCGAGTCGGGCTCGATCGAGCAGGACGCCGACCTCGTCGCCTTCATCTACCGCGACGAGTACTACAACGAGGAGTCCGACCAGCAGGGGCTCGCCGAGGTGATCCTCGCGAAGCACCGCAACGGGCCGACCGACTCGCTCAAGCTCTCGTTCCTCAAGCGTTACGCGAAGTTCGCGGACCTGGCGGCCTGATGTACGAGGAGCAAAAGATCTTCCTCGCGCCGCGCGCCGTCGCCTTCACCGCGGTCTGCGACCAGTGTCTCGGTGAGGATCATTCGACCGAGAGCTTCCTCGGCGCCCGCGTGTCCGGTCTGCTGCGCCTCGACGCGGAGCGCGGCTGGGCGACGTGCGCGCGTGGCCATCAGATCCGGGTGGAGCGCGTCGATCGCTCGCTCTCGGAGGTGATCAGGTAGGAGCGGGGGCTCGGCTCCTCGAGTTCCAGTCACCGGCCGCGGCTTAGGGCACACTGCTGGCCGTGCCCGCGACCGTGATCGTCGGCGCGCAGTGGGGAGACGAGGGCAAGGGCAAGATCGCCGACCTCCTCGCGCAGCACTCCGACGTCGTCTGCCGCTACCAGGGCGGGCCGAACGCCGGCCACACGATCGTCGCCGGCGGCGAGACCTTCAAGTTCCACCACATGCCCTCGGGGATCCTGTGGGGGAAGATCTGCGTCCTCGGCGCCGGCTGCGTCATCGACCCGGAGGTCTTCGTCCGCGAACTGGACGACCTGGAGGCCCGCGGCGTCTCGACGGCCCCGGTGCGCGTCTCGGGCAACGCGCACCTCGTCATGCCCTGGCACATCGCGCTCGACCGGGCGAGCGAGCGGCGCCTCGGCAAGCTCCAGATCGGGACGACCCGCCGCGGGATCGGGCCCGCGTACGCCGACAAGGCCTCGCGGCTCGGCATCCGCGTCCAGGATCTGCTCGATCCCAAGATCCTGCGACAGAAGATCGAGACGGCCCTCGCGGAGCGGAACGTCTGGCTCGAGCGCGTCTACGGAGCGGAGCCGCTACGACTCGAGGACGTGGCCGAGCGGTACGAGGGGTTCGCACAGCGGCTGCGGCCCTACGTTGCCGACACCTCGCTCCTCGTCGACCGCGCGCTGCGGGCCGAGCAGTCGGTCCTCCTCGAAGGCGCGCAGGGCACTCTCCTCGACCTCGACCACGGGACCTATCCTTTCGTGACCTCCTCGAGTCCGACCGCGGGAGCCGCCGCCGCCGGCATCGGCATCGGCCCGACCCGCATCGACGCCGTGCTCGGGGTGGCGAAGGGATACGTCACTCGCGTAGGCGAGGGCCCGTTCCCGACCGAGATCGAGGGGGCCGACCAGGCGAGGGTGCGCGAGCTCGGTAAGGAATTCGGCACGACGACGGGCCGCGAGCGGCGCTGCGGGTGGCTCGACTTGGTGGCGCTGCGGTTCGCGGTGCGCATCAACGGGCTCACCGCGCTGGCGCTGACGAAGCTCGACGTCCTGAGCGCCTTTTCGGAGCTCCCCGTGTGCACCGCGTACCGCCTGCCCGACGGAACCGTTTCGGATGAGTTCCCGGCGCACCAGAGCGACTTCCACCACGCGCTGCCGATCTACACCAACCTGCAGGGGTGGAGGGAGCCAATCGACGAGGTGGAGACGCTCGAGGGATTGCCGGCCGCCGCCCGCCGCTATGTCGAGTACGTCGAGCGCGAGCTCGACCTCGAGGTAACCCTCGTCGGTACCGGAGCCGACCGCGACAGGATTCTCGGCCGCGGCGTCTTGACCGGCACCGTGTGACCGTCGAGGGCGCCGGCGTGGCACCGCCCGAGCGGCCGTGGCCCGCGCGGCCGTGTCTGAATTTGCCATGCCCAGGTGTCCCTGGCCTCCTCCCCACGTCGAGCCTAACGCGAGAAGGCGCACGTCTTCGAGACGAGCGCTAGACAGATCTGGAACGTTCTTTCCACAGGTGCGCGGCGTTTCGCTCGCCGGCTCACGCGCACCGGAGTCGGCTTCCGATCGAGCCTCTAGAGTGGCCTCGGTGCGGGTGCTGCTGGTGGGAAGTGGCGGTCGGGAACACGCGCTTGCGTGGGCACTCGCCAGGTGTGTTTCCTGCGAGGAGGTTCATGCCGCGCCCGGCAACCCGGGGATCGCGCGGCTCAGCGAGTGCCACCCCGTGCGCCCGGAGGACTCCGATGCTCTGGTGGAGCTCGCGAGCGCCCTCCGACCCGACCTCGTCGTCATCGGACCCGAGCAACCGCTCGTAGCGGGAGTCGCGGACGAGCTGCGGCGAACCGGCATCCCGGTTTTCGGCCCGAGCCGCGCGGCGGCGCGCATCGAGGGCTCGAAGACCTTCGCAAAGGACGTCCTGCGGGCGGCCGGCGTGCCCAACGCCACGACGCTTACCGAAGCCCGGGCTCCCTGCGTGGTCAAGGCCGACGGTCTGGCCGCGGGAAAGGGAGTTTTCGTCTGCCCCGACGAGAATGATGTAGGCCCGGCGCTCGCGGCCGCCTCGAGGCTCGCAGGCACGGTAGTCGTCGAGGAGCTCCTCGAAGGACCGGAGCTGTCGGTGTTCGCGCTCTGCGACGGGCAGCACGTCGTCGCGCTGGCGGCGGCGCGAGATCACAAGCGCCTGGAGGAGGGCGACCGCGGCCCGAACACCGGCGGGATGGGTGCCTTCTCCCCCGTTCCAGGCTTCGGAGCAGACGAGGTCGAGGAGCTCGTCGACCTGATTCACCGTCCGGTGGTCGAGGAGCTCGCCCGCCGCGGAACACCCTTCGTCGGCGTCCTCTTCGCCGGGCTGATTCTGACGGCGGCCGGCCCCCGCGTCCTCGAATTCAACTGCCGTTTCGGCGATCCCGAGACGCAGGCGATCATGCCTCTCCTGGAGGGGGATCTCCTCGAGGCGCTTCGCGGCGCGGCAACCGGCGATCTCTCGAGAACGGAGATCACAGCCGGACCGGGATCGGCGGTTGCCGTCGTGCTGGCCGCGAGTGGGTACCCGGAAGGGGCAGACTTTGGGACGCCGATCTCCGGCATCGACGAGGCGGAAGCGGACGGCGCGCTGGTGTTTCACTCCGGGACCGCACTTCTCGACGAGCGCCTCGTCACGAACGGCGGGCGCATTCTCACCGTCAGCGCGCCTGCAGAGGATCTCGTCGAAGCGGGGGCACGCGCCTACGCGGCCGCCGACCGGATCGACTTCGCGGGCGCTCGCAGGCGTTCGGACATTGTCGGCGCCGCCGCGGGGGCGTACGCGCGTGCCTGATCCCCTCGTCGGGATCCTCGTGGGCTCCGACTCCGACCGGGAGCGAATGCAGCCGGCGCTGGACGAGCTCGCCGCGCGGAGCGTTGCCTACGAGTTCGAGGTGCGCTCGGCGCACCGGAACCCGGAGGCCGTCGCGGAGTACGCGAAGACCGCGGCGTCCCGCGGCCTGCGCGTCATCGTCGCGGGGGCGGGCATGGCCGCCGCACTCCCGGGAGCAATCGCCGCGCATACCGACCTGCCCGTGATCGGTGTCCCCCTTCGCTCCTCCAAGAGCCTGCTCGACGGCCTTGATGCGGTGCTCTCGATCGTCCAGATGCCGCCGGGGGTTCCGGTCGCCTGCGTCTCCATCGACGGCGCTCGAAACGCCGCGATTCTGGCGGCGCAGATCATCGGCTCGGCGTCGACCTAGGCCGCTTCTACAATCCTGCGAGTGATCGCCCGCTACTCCCGGCCGGCCATGGCACGCGTGTGGTCGGAGGAGGCGAAGCTCGGTCACTGGCTGGCGGTGGAGCTCGCCGCGCTCGAGGGCTGGGCGGAGCTCGAGCGAATTCCCGCGGAAGCGGTGGCGGACATCCGCAGGCGGGCAGCCGTTCCGAGTGCCGAGCGCGTCGCCGAGATCGAAGGAAAGACGAACCACGACGTGGCGGCGTTCGTCGACGCAGTCTCGGAGCAGCTCGGTCCTGCCGGACGCTGGTTCCACTTCGGGCTCACCTCTTCGGATGTCGTCGACACCGCCTTTGCGCTCCAGGTTCGCGAGGCCGGCGCGCTGCTGCTCAACGGGCTCGCCCGCGCCTTCGATGCCGTCGCCGCGCGTGCGGAGGAGCACGCGGAGACGCTGATGATGGGCCGAACCCACGGCGTCCATGCCGAGCCGACGACGTTCGGGCTGAAGCTCGCCGGCTGGTCCTTCGAGCTCGAGCGAGATCGGGCGCGTCTGGAAAGGGCGCTCGAAGGTCTGCGGGTCGGGAAGCTCTCCGGCGCTGTCGGCACGTACGCTGCGATCGAGCCGGAGGTGGAACGCCTTGCCTGCGAACGGCTCGGACTGGAGGCTGACCCGGCCTCGACGCAGGTCGTCGCGCGCGACCGCCACGCCGACCTGCTGTCGACGCTCGCGCTCCTCGCCGCCTCCCTCGAGCGGTTCGCCCTCGAGATCCGCCATCTCGCGCGCACCGAGGTTCGCGAGGTGGAGGAGCCCTTCTCCCGCGGTCAGAAGGGTTCCTCGGCGATGCCCCACAAGCGCAATCCGATCACGGCCGAGCGGATCTGCGGGCTCGCCCGGGTCGTCCGGGGCGCAGCGCTGACCGGCCTCGAGAACGTCGCGCTCTGGCACGAACGCGATATCTCCCACTCCGCGGCCGAGCGCGTGATCTTTCCCGACGCCTTCCTCGCGCTCGACTACATGCTGGATCGCTTCGCCTGGCTCGTCGATGGCCTCGTCGTGCACCCCGAGCGCATGCGGTCCAATCTCGATTCGAGCCACGGCCTCTACTTCAGCCAACGCCTGCTCCTCGCACTCGTCGAGGCCGGCCCCGCCCGCGACGACGCCTACCGAATCGTGCAGCGGCACGCGATGCGCGCGTGGGAGGAGGGGTGCGACTTCCGCGGCCTCGTGACAGCGGACGCGGAGATCCGCGCGCACCTTGACGAAGCAGCACTCGACCGCGTCTTCGATCTCGCCACGTACACCCGTCACGTCGACGTCGTCCTCGAGCGCCTGCGGGCACTCGAGCGGAAGGAGGAGCCGGTCCGTGTCTAGCAGCCTTGAAGCCACCCTGCACGTGGGCAGCGGGAAGGTGCGCGAGCTCTACGCGCTCGACGACGGGCGGCTGCTGCTCGTCGCGAGCGATCGCATCTCCACCTTCGACGTCGTGTTGCCAACGGAGATCCCGGACAAGGGCCGCGTACTGACCGGCCTCTCCGCCTACTGGTTCGCCCGGACCGAGGAGATCTGCCCGAACCACCTGATCGGACTTAGGAGGGACGGGCGCTCGAGCAAGTGCCGCCGCCTGACGATGCTTCCACTCGAATGCGTCGTCCGTGGCTACCTGGCGGGCTCGGGCTGGAAGGATTACCAGCTCACAGGCGAGACATCCGGGCACCGCCTGCAGGCGGGGTTGAGAGAGTCGGAGCGCTTACCGCAGCCGATCTTCACGCCCTCGACGAAGGCGTCGAGCGGCCACGACGAGAACATCGACGCCGGACGAGCCGCGGACCTCATCGGCGAGGAGCGGTTCGCGGAGGTAGAGCGGACAGCGCTCGGGCTCTACGAGTTCGCAGCGGCCCATGCGGCTGCGCGCGGAATCGTCATCGCCGACACAAAGTTCGAGTTCGGCCTCGAGGACGGCCGGCTGGTTCTCGCCGACGAGATCTTCACGCCCGACTCGTCGCGCTTCTGGCCTGCCGCGGAGTACCGCGAGGGGGGCCCGCAGCCTTCGTTCGACAAACAGTTCGTACGCGACTATTGCGAGTCGCTCGGGTGGGACAAGCAGCCTCCAGGCCCGGAGCTGCCCTCAGAGGTCGTGAGCGGCACGCGCGCGCGCTATGTCGAGGCGTTCGAGCGACTGACAGGCCTGCCCTTCGACGAGTATCTCCGCGCTCCGGAGACCGTCCTCGAATGAGAGCAACCGTGCTCGTCCGGCCGAAGCAGGGGATCCTCGACCCGCAGGGCGCAGCCGTCGAGGCTTCGCTTCGGCAGCTCGGCTTCGCCGTCGGAGGCGTGCGCGTCGGACGCATCGTCGACCTCGAGGTCCCCCTCGTCGACGGCGAACTCGAGCAAGCCCGCGCGGAAGTTCGCCGCATGTGCGAGCGCCTGCTGGCGAACCCGTTGATCGAGAGCTACGAGATCGACCTCCACCCCGGCGGATGACCCGCCCGCGCCCTCGCGTCGCGATCGTCACGTTCCCGGGCTCAACCGACGACAGAGACACCTACCTTGCGGTCGAGCTCCTCGGCGGCGAGGCCGTCACCGTCTGGCACGCCGACCGCTGCTTGCCCGACGTGAACGCCGTCGTCCTCCCAGGCGGCTTTTCGTACGGCGACTATCTCCGATGCGGCGCGATTGCCCGCTTCTCTCCCGCCATGCGAGCGGTCGAGGAGTTCGCGGACACAGGCGGCCTCGTCCTAGGGATCTGCAACGGGTTCCAGATCCTCTGCGAAGCCGGTCTCCTGCCGGGCGTCCTTCGACCGAACGCGTCGCTTGCGTTCGTCTGCCGCGAGGTCGCCGTGCGGGTCGAGCGCGCAGATACTCCGTTCACAACCCGCGCCGAGGCAGGGCAGCGGCTGCTGCTCCCGGTGAAGCACGGGCATGGAGCCTGGCATGCCGGCGAAGGCCTCCTCGCGCGTCTGGACAGGAACGGCCAGATCGTCCTTCGGTACGGCGCCGGCGAGAACCCGAACGGCTCGGTCGGTGATGTCGCGGCGGTCGCGAACGAGCGGGCGAACGTCGTCGGCCTCATGCCCCACCCCGAGCATGCGGTCGATCCACTTCTGGGCTCCCCGGACGGCGCGACGATCCTCGGCTCGCTCCTCGACGCGGCTCGCGATCGTCTACCGGCGATCGTCTAGTGCTCCGTCCCAGGAGTCGCGTGATGATCCTGGCGAGCGAAGCAAGCCGGGCAAGGACGCAGGGAGTCCCAATATGGAGACACATCGGGACGACTGAGGACACGGAGCCGGCGCCGCTTTGCAGCCGCCAGGCGCGCGGGACTCCTGGCCCGGAGCACTAATCCTCACCATCCCCGAGCCGAAGGGCCGCGGCAAGGTCTCCGTGATCGCGCAGAGCCTCGCGAAGCCGCGCCAGATCGCGCACGCGGAGCGTGACAGGCCCCCGGCGAGCCTGGCCGTCCGTCGTGTACGCGAATCGAACAAAGCGTTCCCCGCCCGCGGCCTCGAGGAGTTGCACGAGAGAGGCGAAGCGCTTGTCGCCCGCACGCTGCGCGACCTTCACCTCGTCCACCACTGTGGCCGTTCCCCAGGCGGTCGTCACCTTCGTTGCCATATCAGGCAACTTAGCGGCTGACATGCAACGTGTCTGAGCCAGCTCTGTAACAACTTCGAGACGGAGCGCCCGCCGGCCCCGTCTCAGAGACTCTGCTGGCGCCAGACCGCCTTCGTGTACGCGACGCGCAGGCCCGCCGCCTCGAGGTTGCGGTGGCTCTGCGAGGCGAACCTCGTGAGCGCCGAGACCAGTTCGCAGCCGGCGGCTGCAGCGTCGGCCAGCCTCCGCGCGATCAGCGCCCGCTGGGCTCCACGGCGCCGGAGCGCCGGAACGGTCGCCGCCCCCGCGAGCAGGCCCAGCCCTTCCTCCACCCGAAGCAGCGCTGCGCCGGCAGACACTTTCCCCATCCGGGCGACGTAGAAGCGCCAGCACTCGTTCGTCCCCCACGCGTCGTGCAGGCGCCGGTCGGCGCCCTGCACCTCGTTTCCGGCGAGCAGGAGGTCGGCTGTCTCTCGGGCTCCGCCCGGTCCGACCTCCGCCACCTGAACCGCGGACTCCGACGCGGCGACCGCCTGCTCCGCCCTCCCGTACAGGACTGCCTGGAACCCGATCTGG
>JBBQDZ010000033.1:0-16845 GCA_038320185.1 Gaiellales bacterium | reverse complement strand
CTGCGACCGCGCCGCCGAGGCAGAGCGCCGGAAGTCCGACCCACAATCGCCTCTTCATCATCCTCACCTCCTCTCGTCGTTCCAGAGGCTTCGAGTCAAGCGGCGACGGCTGGGAGCGGCCTGGGAGCAGGGGCACCCGTCTCTGAGAATCCGCCGCGTGCGTGATGAAGCTGACGGTAATCGCTTCGAGGTGGGGATCCTCCGAGTGCAAACCAGGATGCGGATCGCGGCGAGCGGACGCCGCGGGGATGTGCTGGGAGCGGGTGTTGCGCGCCTGGCGCGGCGACGCCCGCGTGGACGGGATCTATCCGCTCGGCTGCTACCTGCCCACGATCCGGCACCTGCCGGCGGACCTGCAGGCCTACTCCTCGGCAAGCGACATCGAGGCCGCCTTCCAGGCCCGCCTGGTCGCGCGGCGGGAGACGGGCAGGAAGGCGGTAGGCGCGCGAGGGACGTAGGGCGGCCGCGGCGCGACCGGCCCCGTCCTCGTGGTCGTCCTCACCGGGTCGCTCCTGCTCGTCTGGTCGCTCGCGCTCGCCGCGCGCGACGCTGACCTCGCGCCTGCAGCCATCAGAGGAAGCGCGGGCAGAGGCCCGCGCTCCTGAGGCGGCAGCGCGGTGCCTAGCCTGCCTGAGAAGGCCGGGAGGCGAGCGTCACGGTCACCGTCCGATGCGACCCGTCTCGAACGACGGTCAGCGAGACCTTCTCGCCGGAGCGCTTCGCGCCGATCAGCGACTCGAGCTGCGAGGCCGAGGTGACGGTTGTGCCGTCGAAGGCCGTGATGACATCGCCTCCGGTCGGGTATGTCGAGCCGCCGAGCGCCCTCGACCCGTTCGCGGCGGCGAGGCCGGCGCGTGCCGCAGGCGTTCCGGGACGAACCCGCGTCACGGCTACGCCAGCGCTCTCGCCGAGCTGCGAGGCGACCGAGGCAGGAATCGTGTCGACGCCGACGCCGAGGTAGGCGTGATCGACCTTGCCGTTTGTGATCAGGCCGTCCGCGACACCCTTGACGGTGTCGGCCGGGATCGCGAAACCGATGCCGTCGTTTCCGCCCGAGTCGCTCTTGATCTGGGCCGTGACACCGATCACGCGGCCCTGGAGGTCGAGCAGCACGCCGCCCGAGTTGCCGTGGTTGATCGCGGCGTCGGTCTGGATCGCGTCGTTGATCGGGAAGTTGTTCGGCGCCGTGATCTGGCGATGGAGCGCGCTGACGATGCCCGAGGTCACCGTCTGCGAAAGGCCGAAGGGGCTGCCGATCGCGACCACCCCGTCGCCGACCCGCACCGAGCTCGCCTCGGCGAGCGGGAGTGCGTGCAGGTTCGAGGTCGGAGCATCGACGTGGACGATGGCGACGTCGGTCGAGGCATCCGTACCGACCAGCGTCGCGGTATAGGTCGCACCGCTTCGGAACTTGACGTGGATTGCGCTCGCCCCGGCGACCACGTGCTCGTTCGTGACGATGTCACCCTTGCCGTCGTAGACGAAGCCCGAGCCCTGGGCCTGCACCTCGCCTCCTCCCGGGTATGGGTAGGAGCTCGCCGAGGCGCGCTCGTCGACCGTTATCTCCACGACTCCAGCCGAGTCGCGGCGGAAGATCTCGTTGACGCTGAGCGCCGGGCTTGTCTGCGCGACGGGCGTGGCTGCGGCCGGGATCTCCTCGGTGGTCTTCTCGGCGCCGGAGGAGGCTGCGTAGATAGCGGCGCCTCCACCGCCTCCGACGAGGAGCAGCGCGGCCGCTACTGCGACGCGTCGGAGTCGGTTCCTCAATGTCGGTGTGTTCATGACGATCCTTTCCTGGGCGTGGGCGAGGCTGAAACCGGGAGGGTCGGTTCTAGCTCCTCTTCTAGCGGGTGGTGATTGCAAGTTGACCACCGGCGCCTACGAGCCGCCGCAGAGCTTCCTGGGCGCCGGCTGTGAGTTCGGGCCTGCTCGAACCCTGGCGCCGACGCACAGGTCGGTCTCAGCGCGCTCTCAGCATCCGGTGCGATCCTCTTAGCGTGCGGGATCCCCAGGCTGTGGCCGAAAACGCGCGCGTGCTCGTGGTCGATGACGAGCCGTCGATCACCGACGCGGTTGCGACGGCTCTGCGCTACGAGGGCTTCGAGACACGCGAGGTCGCCGGTGGTCGCGCCGCGGAGAAGGCGATCGACGAGTTCAGGCCCGACCTCGTGGTGCTGGACGTGATGCTCCCCGACCTGGACGGCTTCGCGATCGCCCGCCGCCTGCGCGAGGGGAACCACAGGACGCCCGTGATTTTCCTGACGGCCAAGGATGCGCCCGAAGACAAGCTCGAAGGCCTCTCGATCGGCGACGACTACGTGACGAAGCCATTCAGCCTCGCGGAGATGGTGGCGCGCGTGCGCAACGTCCTCCGGCGCACCCGCGGCGAGCGCGAGGAGGGCGTCCTCAGCTTCTCCGACCTCGTTCTGAACGAGGACACCCGTGAGGTCTGGCGCGCCGAGCACCCGATCGAGCTGACGCGTACCGAGTTCGAGTTGCTTCGTTTCTTCATGTTCAACCCACGCCGCGTGTTGACGAAGCGGCAGATTCTCGACAACGTCTGGCACTACGACTTCGGCGGCGACCCCAACGTGGTCGAGACTTACGTCAGCTACCTGCGCAAGAAGCTCGATCGGCTCGGACCGCCGCTCATCCAGACGATCCGCCTCGTCGGCTACGCCCTTCGCGATACGAGCGTCGAGTAGGTGTCGCTCCGCACGCGGCTGCTGCTCGTGCTGGCGGCGCTCGCGTCGGCGGGGCTCCTTGCAGCCGGCATCGCAACCTACGTCTCCGAGCGCTCCTTCCTCGTCGCCCGGGTCGACCGCACGGTTGCCGGCAGCGGCCACGCGCTCGCGGCTCAGATCTCGCGGCGCGGGTCGCTCGACCCCACCGATCTCGACCAGCTCGCCGCCACGACACCAGGCGTCTACATCGGGATCGTCGCTCGGGATGGTGCGGTGCGCTGGAGCCCGATCGGACTCCGCCCCGACGAGACGCCGCCCGCCGAGCCGCGACTGCCGAATGGCCTTCGCCTCCCAACCGCCAACCGAGGTCGGACGGTCGGGATCGGTTCCGTTCGTGGCGGCACCAGGTTCCGGGCCCGGCTCGAGCCTCTGTTCAACGGAGAGACACTCGTCGTGGCGGCACCGCTTTCGGAGGTCGACGCGAACCTCCACCACCTGCTGCTGATCGAGGCGCTCGTCGCGCTGGGCGTCGTCGGCGGCGTGGTCGCGCTTGGACTCTGGCTAGTGCGCGTCGGGCTCCGGCCGCTCGGGCGGATCGAGCAGACCGCGGGCGCAATCGCGGCGGGCGACCTCGGCCGGCGGATCGAGGGCGTCGACGAACGCACCGAGGTCGGGCGTCTTGGCCGGGCGCTCAACTCGATGCTCGGACAGATCGAGCGCGCATTCGCCGAGCGCACCGCCTCCGAGCAGCGGCTGCGTCGCTTCGTTGGAGACGCCTCGCACGAGCTGCGTACGCCACTCGCCGCAGTCCAGGCCTACGCGGAGCTCTTCGAGCGCGGCGCCCGGGACCGGCCCGAGGATCTCGCGCGCGCGATGGCCGGGATCGAGCGCGAGGCTAGGCGGATGGGCATCCTTGTCGACGATCTGCTGTTGCTCGCGCGCCTCGACCAGGGGCGCACACTCGAGCGCGCGCTAGTCGACCTGCGTGCGCTCGCCGGCGAGGCCGTCGAGGCCGCCCGTCTGCTCGAGCCGGGCCGGCCCATCGAGCTCGAGGCCTCGGATCCCGTCAGCGTCGTCGGCGACGCGGAGCGCCTGCGGCGGGTGCTCGACAACCTGCTCGCGAACGTCCGCGCCCACACCCCGGCTCGCGCGAGCGCGAGAGTGCGCGTGGCACGCGCCGGCGGGCGGGCGCTCGTCGAGGTCGCCGACGAGGGGCCCGGTCTCGCGAAGGAGGAGGCCGAGCAGGTCTTCGAGCGCTTCTACCGCGGCGACCCCTCGCGATCGCGCGACGCCGGCGGTGCTGGGCTCGGGCTCTCGATCGTCGCCGCCATCGCCGCGGCGCACGGTGGCTCGGTCGCGGTGCAATGCGCCGACGGAGCGGGAGCGAGCTTCACCGTCTCGCTTCCGCTCGACCAAGCATCTCCAGACGGCACGAGCGCTACGAGCGATGGACCCCCATCGTGATCGAACCGACGTAGCGGCTGCCGTTCTTGCGCAGGGCGAGCACGGAGCGCTTGCCGCCGTTCACGAAGATGGAGTCGGCGGCGTTTCGCGTCTCGCGCGAGGGCCTGCTGCTGTAGGGGGCATTCCCGTAGACGGTGTCGGTGAGGGCATCGGGGAAGAAGAGCTGCCCCGTGTGGACGACCGTTCCACCGAGATGCGCCTTGACGTGGATGTGGACGGCGCGGCCCGGATACCAGCCCGGGTAGATCGTCTCGAAGGTCGCGATGCCCTTTGCGTCAGTCTTCTGGATGCCACGCAGGAAGCTCTTGCCGGGCGCGTTCTGGACGCCCGAGTACACGCCGCCGGCGTCGCAGTGCCAGATGTCCACGGCGGCGCCCTTGACGGCCCTGCAAGTGGAGGCATCGACGACCGTGAGACGGAGGGTGAGCGGCGTACCTGCCTTGCTTTCGGCGATGTTGCGCCGGACCTTCTCGTTCGGGAGGTAGAAGGGACCCTCGGTCAGCTCCGGCGCGAGCATGCAGCTGACCGCGCCCGACGCGACGCCGGCCGGGCCGATCCCGTCGCCCGCGCCCTGCGAGGCCTCCGGCCTGAGGCTCCCCCCGGCGAGGGTTGCGGCCACGAGGCCGCCGAGCTTGACGAGCGAGCCGCGGCGAGACATGCGGCGTTCTTCCGGGTGTGTGAGTTCGTCCATCGCCCGAAGGTAGCGCCGGGGGCTGTGGCCTCCCTGTGAGAGCGCCGAGCTCGGTATGTGGGGAGGGCCTTCTCTAGACGACCAGGCTGCGCCGGAAGCCGATCGTCACGGCGTGCGCACGCGAGCGTGCCTGGAGCTTCGTGAGCAGGTGGCGGACGTGCGACTTGACCGTCTCCTCGGAGATGAAGAGCCGCGCGCCGACCTCCCTGTTCGAGAGACCCTCCGAGATCAGCTGGAGTACCTGTACCTCGCGGGCGCTCGGCTCCTGCTCGAGCTCCGGAACGCGGGGCGGCAGGCGAATGACCTCCGCCTCCGCCGGCTGGTCGCCGTTGCGGCGGGCGGCCATGTCGTCGAAGCGTCGGGCATGGGCGGCGTAACGGTCGAGGATCTCCCTACGGGCGTCGGCGTTCATCTCGGCGAACCCTGGTGCTTCGTTTCTCGAGCCATCGACGGACCTCCTGGTTTTCGGAAACCCGATCCGGAGGCTCCGGCGCTCCTCGTCGAGTGCGGCAGCCGAGCTATCTCGGAGAGACCTCTGGCTTTGCGTCCCCGCCTCGCGACGGGTTTGCCTTTGTCGGTCCCCCTTCATTTCGGCACTCACGGACTCGGGGCCGTCCCTCCTTTGGAGGATTGGCGTGCGCGCCTGTCTCGCCGCGAGGAGACCGGCGGCTGGCGCCGAACTCCGGGCCTTCGGAAGGCGTGCTGGCGGGAGGCAGTAAGCGGACGTCCGCCACACTCTCCTCGACAAGCCACCCTTCCTTCGAGAGGAGGCCGAAAGATGATTCGCAACGCGAGCGCGCTCGTGATTCTCGGGCTGGTGCTCCTGGTGGTCGTGGGGGCAAGCGGCTCCTGGGCACTGAAGGGGCCCGGGTTGATCCGGATCACCGACGTCGAGGCCAAGCACACGTTCTCCGACCGCCCGCCGAAGGGGCTGAGTGTGGGAGACATCGACTTCCGGCGCCAGACGCTCTACAACAAGCGCGTGTCTTCGAGCGCGATCGGCCATGCCGACGTCGTCTGCACCTATACAGGCGCGCGCTCGAGCAGTTGCACAGCGACCTACTTTCTCCCGAAGGGCGAGATCGTCGCCGGCGGGGCCATCGGCTCTCGCCTGTTCTTCGCGCTTCCGGTGCTCGGAGGGACGGGGCTCTACAGCAACGTCCGCGGCACTCTCACCGTTACCTCGCTCGGCGCTCGCCCCTCCCGGGAGCTCGTCGTCTTCCGGCTCGAGACGTGAGCGCCGAGCGGATCCTCGTCTGCGACGACGAGCCGAGTCTGCGCGAGCTCATGCGACTCGCCCTGGGCGCTGACTTCGCCTTCGCGGAGGCTTCGAGCGCGGCGGAGGCGGTCGAGCGCGCGCGTGAGTTGCGTCCCGATCTCGTCCTGCTCGACGTGATGATGCCCGGAGGGAGTGGACTCGAGGCGCTGGCGGAGATTCGGGCTGACCCCGAGCTCTCGGAGACCCGCGTGGTGATCGTCAGCGCCTTCACCAGCGACTCAGACCGTAGGTCCGCGCTTGCGGCAGGCGCGACCGCGTTCGTCCCTAAGCCCTTTGATCCGGACGATCTTGCCGCGGTGGTCGAGGACGCGCTCGGGCGTGGCGACTGAGGGCGTCGTGCCGGGCGGCTCGCGGCGTCTTACCTCGCTTCCCCTCGTCACGCGTCTTGGCGTGGCGAGCGCCGTGCTCGCGCTCCTCGTCGCGGCCGCTTTCGCGGTCCTGATTGTCGCCGTCTCGGCGCTTCGCGGCTCCACGCGCCGCGCAACGCACGCGAAGGACGTCTCCACCTCGACGCTGATCCTGGAGAAGTTCGTGCTCGACTTGGAGGGAGGCCTGCGGGGCTTCGTCATCACCGGGAACGAGCGGGTGCTCGATCCGTGGCGCACCGCGCGGCGTGAGATTCCGGGTGCCACCGAGAGGCTGCGCCGGCTCGTCGCGACGGATCCGCGCGAGCGGCCGCGCGTAGAGGAGCTCGCGCTGCTCATCGAGGCATACGTCCGTGACTACGCGGTGCCGCTCGTCGCGATAGCGAGGCGCGACCCGGCCGCCGCACGCGCTTCGGTCGCGACTGCGGAGGGGCGGCTGCGTCTGAACGAGATCCGCTCCCGCCTCGGCCGGATCCTCAAGGTAGAGGATGCGGTCGCCGCACGCCAGTCACGCTCGGCCCGCCGCGAGTCCTCGCGCGCTATCAAGATCGGGATCGCCGCGTTGGGGGCGACGGCTCTCTTCATCTTCCTCTTCGGCGTCTATCTCGCCCGCCGCATCGCGCGGCCGGTACGGAGGGTCGCCGAGGCGGCGACCCGGGTGGCCGGCGGCGACCTCTCGGCCCGCCTCCACGAGGAGGGGCCGGGCGAGGTCCATGAGCTGACGCGATCGTTCAACGTCATGGCGGCCTCCCTCGAGGAGAGCAAGCGCGAGCTCGAGGAGCAGAACGAGCAGCTCCGCGAGAGCGAGCGGCTGCGCTCGGAACTCGTGAGCATCATCTCGCACGAGCTGCGCACGCCTCTTGCGAGCGTTCTCGGCTACTCGAGCCTCCTCCTGCGGCGCGACTACGACGAGGAGACGGCCGGCCGCTATCTCGGGATCATCCGGGCGCAGGGGGAGCGAATCGCCGCGCTCGCCGACGACCTCGTCGATCTCAGGCGGGCCGAGCGCGGCGGCCTCGAGCTGAAGCCTCACGATGTTGATCTCGGGGACCTGCTGCGCGACCAGGTCTCGGTGTTCTCGGGTCGGACCGAGCACCACGGCATCGAGCTGCACCTCGAGGCCGAGCCGCTCGAGGTTCGCGCCGATCGCGGCCGGCTCGAGCAGGTGGTCGGGAACCTGCTCGCGAACGCCGTCAAGTACTCGCCCGACGGCGGCACCGTACAGGTGGCTGTAAAGCGGCGCGGCTCGGGGGTGCGGGTGGAGGTCGCCGACCCGGGGATGGGGATCCCGCACCAGTCGCAGCCGCAGGTCTTCACGAAGTTCTTCCGGGGCGAGGCGCGGGCAAGCGGCATCGCGGGCGCCGGCCTCGGCCTCGCAATCGCACGCGAGATCGTCGAGGCCCACGGCGGCACCATCGGCTTCGAGAGCACTCCCGGGCGCGGGTCGACTTTCTGGTTCGAGCTCCCTGCCCCGGCGCCTCTTGCGGCGCCCTGAGGTCTACGTCAGGTGCGGAGTTCAGGCCGCGATGACGCCGGCCCCTGCGAGGCAGTCGTGTCGGAAAGGCCGGGGGACGACGACGCACTCGGAGCGCCGGCCGGGCACCGTCGCGGCCAGTGTGCCGACGATCGTGCCGATGCCGAAGTAGCAGCGCGACCGCGCCGGAGCCGGCGCTCGCACGCAGAGGTCGGCGGCCCGCGTCGGGCTCGCGTCGTTCGAGGAAATGTCCCGCGCGGCTCCGTAGAGGCACTCCTTGGCGAAGCGTCCGGTAAGGCGGCAGAGCGCCAGGACGCGCACCGGGTTCTGATGGGTGGTGCCGGAGGCGTCGCGGCCGTACGACTGGAAGCAGGTCGCCCGCCAGCCGCGCTCGACGCGTGCGCAGATCCTCCCGGTCGCCTGCCAGTCGTAGCCGTTCGCCTGGAGGATCCGCGACGTGACCATCAGGTAGCAGTAGAGTTTGTAGCGGTCCTTCACCCAGTCGCACGGGTAGACGAGGTCGGAGTTCTTCACCCATGGAGACCTCGTCCCGTACCCCGACTTCACCGCCCCGTTCACGTTCTCCATGAAGACGCCACCGGTGCAGGAGGTCTGATCCCAGCTCGTCGGTAGCCGGTCGCAGATCGAAAGCGCGAAGGGGAGGTCGTAGCCGCTCTGGAGCATCAGGCCGTGCCCGAGGCCGTGGACGCACTGGTAGGCGAGATAGGTCGTCCGTCGGACGTAGGAGCCCTCGCACACCCGTCGCGCGATGCGCACGAACTGCGGCTTGCCGCTCGCACCGGCGAAGGCGCGCTCGAGGATGCCGTGGTAGTAGCCGGACCAGCAGGAGGAGGAGCCTTCCGCGAACGCCCGCGGCACGTTGCCGTGATAGCGGGCGAGCGCTGCCGAGCCGATCGAGTGCGCGATCCGGTGGCAACCCGCCTCCACCGCGGCGTCTGTCTTCTGCTTCTCGTCGAAGACCCGCAGCGCGGTCCGTGGCCCGCGGTAGTAGGCGAGGTCGCCGAAAGCCTGCTCGTAGCAGGCCTGGTCGTGGCAGCTCGCGAGCTTTGTCCCGTCGGGCTCGAAGTTGCCCGCCGCGGGGTGCGGATCGGGCGCCGCGCTTCGTTGCGATGGCCCGGCGGCGCGCCCGCTGCAGCCGGCGAGTGCGAGCGCGAGGAGGAGCAGCAGGCCCGCCCCCGGGAGGCCGCCCGCCCGCCGCGAGCTCACCCGACGACCCCCAGGTCGGCCAGGCGCTCGATCCCGGCGGCTGCCCGCGCGAGCGCGCCCTCGTCGAAGAGGTAGGGCCTCGCGTTGCCGATCACGTGGATGGGGCCATCGAGGCCGTCCGAGCCCGAAGCGGCGTTGACCGCATAGCGGACGGGGATCTCGTGGCAGACGACGAGGACGATCGGCCACGGTGCCGCGAGCAGGTTCCGGTAGGCCTGCGCGTACCGGTGCGCCGCCTCGTCGAGGCTCTCACCTCCCGGGAAGGGATCGCCCCTGGCGTGCTCGCGCTTCCAGGCTCGGTAGTCGGCAATCGAGCCGCCGTCGAGCTCGCCGACGTCGATGTCGCCGAAGAGGGGCTCGACGTGCAGCGGCACCTCCCGTCCACGTAGGGCGAGCTCGGCGGTTCTCCGGGTGCGGTCGAAGCGCGTGTGGACGCAGGCGTCGAGCGGGACGTTCCGGAGCTGGTCGCCGAGCATCGCAGCCTCGCGCTCGCCGTCCGGGGTCAACGGCACCGACACGGAGGGATCGCCGTTCACGCGCTGCTCGAGATTGAGAACCGTATGAGCGTGACGGCAGAGCACGAACAGGCGCATCTCGCAAAAGGTACGCGACGGCGGGTGCGGCTTCAGGCCACGACCATCGCCACAGGCAGCTCGGGTGTGGAATCTCGCACCCGCGGGCGCAGCGCGCTCCTCCCACAAACGGCGAGTACCGAGTGCCTCGGCGTAGGACAGCGCGATCGCCAGCCCCGCCCCTCCGCGGATCCTCTCGCAAGAGCTCGCTGTGGGTAGTCCCGGGCGGGCGATTTGTGCCAGACGCACGAAGGGCGCTCGCGCCGCCCTTCGTGCTCCGGAAGCCTCTTCCTAGTAGTAGTCGACCCTCGCCGGTGTCTCCTCGACGACGGTACGGCGCCGGCTAGTCAAGTAGCCGGGGCCCGCCCACGACGACCAGAAGATCATCGAGAGCAGCGCGCCGACCACGCCGACCGCCATCAGGATCCAACCCACCGTGTGCACGTTCACGGCCGAGCTCGTCGCGTGAACGGCGAATGCCAGGATGGCGCCGATCGCGGTCAAGACGATGCTCACTCCAAGTCCCATTTGGCCTCCTTAGGGTTCCTACGGGTGTATCTCTCGCGTCGTTTCTGAAACGGGCGACCAGCCGAACCGGTTACGCCCTTGCGGCCCTCCAACGGAGGGCCGGTTGCCGCAAAACGGTGGCCGGGGCAGGCCTCGCAGGCTTTGAGTAGTCTCGAGCCCGAGGTGCGCAGGGGCTCGATCGTCCAGCTCGTCCTGATCGGCGCGCTCGTCGGCGGTGCCGTCACGGTCGTCGCGCTCGTGATCCCCTGGCTGCCTCCTTCGGCCTCGAAGGAACGCGGCGGCATCGACTTCGTCTTCTGGTTCACGACCGGCATCTGCATCGCCGTCTTCGCGCTGGTCGCGGCCGTGATCATCTACGCGGTCACGCACTTCCGGGCAGCCCCGGACGACGACTCCGACGGGCTGCCGATCCACGGCCACACGGGCCTCGAGATCGTCTGGACGGCGATTCCGGCAGTGCTCGTGACGGCCATCTCGGTGGCGAGCGCGGCGGTGCTCCACCGCAACGACCACATTCCGAAGCGCCACCTGACGGTGGAGGTGGTCGGGCAGCAGTTCGCCTGGAGCTTCAAGTACGACGACGAGGGAGGGCTCACAGCCGGGATGCTGCGCCTGCCGGTTGACGAGCCCGTTCTGCTGAAGATCTCCGCGCTCGACGTCATTCACTCCTTCTGGGTGCCCGAGTTCGGGCAGAAGCTCGACGCGCTGCCCGGGTCGGTCAACAACCTCGTGATCACGCCGAACAAGGTGGGCCGTTACCCCGTCATCTGTACCGAGCTCTGCGGCCTCGGCCACGCCGTGATGCGGACGTCTGCGATCGTGATGACAAGGGGCGGCTTCAACGCGTGGGTGCGGGCGCAGCGCAAGGCGCTGAACGGTCCGCAGAGCGGCGCGGGAAAGGCTGTCTTCGCCAATCAGGGCTGCAACTCGTGCCACACGCTGAAGGCAGCGGCGGCGACGGCGAAGGTCGGTCCCGACCTCGATAAGCTGCCCGCGGAGGCCAAGCTCGCCGGGAAGCCGCTCGAGGGGTTCGTCAGAGAGTCGATCGTCGACCCGAACGCGTACGTCGAGCCGGGCTTTCACCCGAACGTGATGCCGGAGGTCTACAAGCAGCTTCCGAAGGATCAGCTGGACGCGCTGGTGAAGTTTCTCGTCGAATCGAGCAAGGGGTCGTAGAGCCACCATGACAGCCATCGCTGCCGAGCACGACCTGCACGTGGCGCCGCCCTCGGCTCCGCCGACCGGTTGGCGTCGCTTCACCGCTCCCGGATTCCTGCGCGCGATTTGGATGGTGCCGCTCTTCTTTGGGATCGGCGCCGGGCTCATGGTGCTCGTCCGCTTCGCCGAGGGCTGGCATCCGATCTGGAAGGGCGTCACCCTCACGACGATCGAGCTCGTGACGGTGCCGTTCGGCTTCCTGGCCAGCATCGGCGGCTTCGACTACTGGGTCGGATACGCGATCGGGCAGCCGACGAAGCCCGAGGACCATTCGGGGCACGGCGCCAAGACCTGGCGCGACTACTTCCGCGTCAACACCGACCACAAAGTGATCGGCGTCCAGTACCTGGTGACGACGATCTTCTTCTTCGTCGCGGGCGGCCTCCTGGCGATGATCCTTCGCGCCGAGCTCGCGCGGCCGGGAATGCAGTTCGTCGACAACCAGACGTTCAACGGGCTCTTCTCGGTGCACGCGTCGCTGATGATCTTCCTGTTCGTGATCCCGGCCTTCGCCGGGCTCGGGAACTACGTCATCCCGCTGATGCTTGGGGCTCCGGACATGGCGTTCCCGCGTCTGAACGCGCTCTCGTTCTGGCTGCTCCCGGTCGCAGGCCTAATGATGCTCGGCAGCTTTCTCGCTCCCGGCGGCGCGTTTGCGTGCGGCTGGACGGGCTACGCTCCGCTCTGCTCGACGCATCAGCCGATGGGCTCGATCTTCTTCCAGATGGGCGTCCAGTGGGCGGGTGCGTCGTCGATCATGACCGCCCTCAACTTCCTCGTCACCATCATCACCATGCGTGCTCCCGGGATGACCTTCTGGCGGATGCCGCTGCTCGTCTGGGCGAACTTCACCACTTCGCTCCTCGTCGTGCTCGCGACGCCTTTCATCGCCGGCTCCCAGTTCTTCACGATGTTCGACCGGGTGCTGCACACCCACTTCTTCGACACCGGCTCGGGCGGCTACCCGCTGGGCTATCAGCACATCTTCTGGTTCTACTCGCACCCGGCGGTCTACATCATGATGCTGCCCGGCTTCGGCATCGCCTCTGAGGTGCTCTCGGTGATGGCGCGCAAGCCGATCTTCGGCTACCGGCTGATGGCCCTCTCGCTGATGGCAATCCTCGCCCTCGGCTTCTCGGTGTGGGCGCACCACATGTTCGTCGCCGGCGTCGCCTCCTGGCTGCGCGTCCCAATGATGGTCACCTCGATGATCATCGCGGTCCCGACCGGGATCAAGGTGTTCTCGTGGTTAGCGACGATCTGGGAAGGCAAGCTGAACTTCTCGACGCCGATGCTCTTCGCGCTCGGCTTCGTCTCGATGTTCGTCATCGGGGGACTCTCCGGGATCTATCTCGCCGCCGTTCCGATCGATATCCACGTCTCCGACACCTACTTCGTCGTCGCGCACATCCACTACGTCCTCTTCGGCGGCTCGCTCTTCACGATCTTCGCCGGCATCTACTTCTGGTTCCCGAAGATGACCGGCCGGATGTACAACGAGCGGCTCGGGAAGCTCCACTTCTGGCTCACGTTCATCGGCTTCAACCTCACGTTCTTCCCGATGCACTGGCTCGGGATCCAGGGGATGCCGCGGCGGGTGTCGGACTACGTGCCGAAGTTCGCCAACCTGAACATGTTCATCTCGCTCGCGTCCTTCGGGCTCGGGATCTCGACCGTCGTCTTCCTCTACAACATGATCACGAGCTGGGCGCGCGGGCCGCTAGCCGAGGCGAACCCCTGGCGCTCGATGACCCTCGAGTGGCAGGTCTCCTCGCCGCCGCCGATCTTCAACTTCGACGAGATCCCGCAGGTCGTCGGCAACCCGTACGAGTACGGCGTCCCGGGCGCCAGACATGCGGTGTTCGCCCACGAGGGGGCGGCGGAGCTCGAGGCGGTGCCGGCGAAGTGACCGGCGCCTCGGCGCGCCACGTGCTCGTGGTGGCGAACGAGACGGTCGCCGGCGAGAGCCTGATCGAGGCGCTGCGCGAGCGCTCGAGGGAAGGCGCCCTGCAGGTGACCGTTGTTTGCCCCGTCAATACGCCCCACGAGGGGTACGTCGTCTACGAGGACACGCGTCGAGCAGCTGCGGGCCGCCGGCTCGACCGGACGCTCCAGCTCCTCCGCGAGGCATCGATCCCGGCGCAGGGATTCGTGCTCGAGAGCGATCCCGTGAACGCCGCCCGCGACGCGCTCGCACAGCTCGAGCCCGCGGTCGACGAGATCGTTGTCTCCACGCATCCGGAGGAGCGGTCGGGCTGGCTGAAACGCAACGCCGTCGAGCGAATCCGGCGCGCCGCCGGCTCGATTCCGGTCACACACGTCGTCGTCGATCCCCGCAGCGAGACCGGTCAGGCGAACGTCCTCGTAATCGCGAACGAGACGGTCGTCGGCGAGCCGCTGCTGGCGCGGATCCGCGAGCGGTCGGCGCGAGGGCCGGCCAGCTTCCTCGTCGTCTCGCCGCAGTCGGACCCCGCGGCTGCGCCCCATCCGGAAGCCGAGCGCCGTTTGCGGCGGGCGCTCTCGGCGCTGCGGAGCGAAGGCATCGACGCGCACGGGCAGGTCGCCCATCCCGACCCGTATGCCGCCGCGCTACACGCCGTCCGCGACGAGCGCGTAGACGAGATCATCGTCTCGACCTTCCCGCGGGCGCGCTCGGGCTGGCTGCGCCGCGACCTCGTCGAGCGGATCCGTCAGGGGACGAAGCTGCCCGTCGACCACGTCGTCGTCGAGGAGCGGGCGCCGGCGGAGGTTGCGAACTAGTGGAAGCCCACGCCGCGCAGCCGCACGCCGCTCACCCGCCGGTTGCCCACCAGAGCTCGCGCGTCGATTCCCGCCTGCTTGGGATGTTCCTGTTCATCGCCTCCGAGATCATGCTCTTCGGCTCGTTCTTCACGGCCTACTTCTTCATCCGGGTCGTCAACCACGAGCCCTGGCCGCCCTCGCAGTTCCACCTGCCGATCTTCGTCGCCGGCATCAACACGATCATCCTCGTCACCTCGAGCGCGACGGTCCACTGGGCGCTCCAGTCGATCAAGCGAGGAAACCGCGCTGGTCTTCAGGCGGGTCTCGTCCTGACGTTCCTGATGGGCCTGACGTTCCTCCTGACGCAGATCATGGAGTACTCGCGGGTCGGCTTTGCCCCCAGGGACCAAGCCTTCGGGACGATCTTCTACTGCCTCACGGGCCTGCACGGGGCGCACGTGTTCGTCGGGCTGACGCTGCTGGGCTTCGCGACAATCCGCGCCTTCCGCGGCCACTTCACGCCCGAGCACCACCACGGAGTCGAGATTCCCGGCATCTACTGGCACTTCGTGGACGTCATGTGGATCGTCGTCTACGCGACCGTCTACCTCCTGTAGTGCGCAACCCGCTCCGCAGTGAGGCCGAGGCCTACCGGTTCCTGCTGCTGACGATCGGGTACTTCGGGGCGATCGTGGCGGCCGCGATCGTCAACCGCTGGGCGGGGCTCGCAGTCTTCATCGTCCTCACCCTCGCCGCGGTCCTCTTCGTGCTGCGCCGTCGCGAGGCCGAGCCGCCGCGTACGGTGGCGCCGCGACAGAGCGCCGAGAACGAGCGGCGGATCCTCGTGGTCGCGAACGAGACCGTCGGAGGCGACGAGCTCCTCCAGTGCCTGCAGAAGAAGTCCGAGGGGGTGCACGAGCACGTGCTCGTCGTCTGCCCGGCACTCAACTCGCCGCTGAAACACTGGGTCTCGGACGAGGACGGCGCGAGAGCGGCGGCGGAGCGCCGGCTCGACCGCTCGCTTGTGCGGCTGCGGGCGGCCGGTGTCGAGGCAGAAGGGGAAGTCGGCGACGGCGACCCTCTGCAGGCGATGGAGGATGCGCTGCGAACCTTCGGCGCCGACGAGATCGTCATCTCGACCCATCCCGTAGGGCGCTCGCATTGGCTGGAGAGGGGGGTGGTAGCCGCAGCGCGGGAGCGCTTCGTGGTGCCGATCACGCATGTGGTCGTCGACCTCGAGCGCGAGTCGGCTCCGAGCGAGCAGAGAGCCTAGGAGGCGCAGCGCCGCGGCCTCCCGCGCGGTTACTTCTGCGCGCGGATGAACTCGACGAGCGCCTTCGCGTCGGCCTGCGCCACCGATTGCGGCTTGATGGCGGCGCTCATGATCCCCGGCTGGTAACCCTTCACGATCTGCTTGTCTGGATCGTCGATCGCTTCGAGTAGGTAGGGGTCGTCCGCGGTCACGGTGGTGCCGTCCGCAAGCTGGACGTTGGAGTCTGCAAGGCCCTTGAAGGTCGGGCCCGCGCCCGGCGATCCGTTCAGGGAGTGGCAGCCGTTGCAGCCGAGCGAGCTGTAGAGCGCCATGCCCTTGCCACTGCCGGCACCCCCACCGCCAGTGGACGTTCCGCCGCCGCCTCCCGCGGGAGGTGGCGGCCGAGTCCCGCCGCCGGCTCCTGGCTTGCCGGCGACCTGTGCGACGTAGGCCGCGATGTCCTCGGCGTCCTTGCCGCGGAAGAGGTTTGCAGGCATCGGCGGCGAGGCGAAGCGGATCTGGTCGAGCACGACGTTCTCGATCGTCGAGTCGTCGAAGCCCTGCTGGCGGTCGCCCGCGAACGCGTCGTCTAGGTTGGGGCCGACGCGACCCTGCGAGCCGGCGTCGGCGAGGATGTGGCACGAGGAGCAGCTCGGCTTGTCGCCTGCCGCCTTCGAGAAGAGCTCCTTCCCGTGGCCCGGGTCTCCGCCTGACGAGCGGCCGCCGGTGCCGCAGCCGGCGAGGAGCAGGCCCAGCAGGACGAGAGTCGCGACGATCAGAGCCCGGCGCCTCACGCGCGTGATGCTATGACCTAGGAGGAAGTGGAGGCGGCGGTTCCGAGAGCTGCAACCGCCTCGTCCCGGCTCGGATAGATCGTGAAGACGCGGTCGAGGCCGGTGATCTCGAAGATCTTGGTGATGTTGCGGTCGCTGCAGACGAGCGACAGGTGGCCTTCGTTACCCCGGAGTCGCTTGACTCCTCCGACGAGCACACCGAGCGTCGTCGAGTCGATGAAGGTCGTTCCCGAGAAGTCGACGATCACCTGCGTGGCGCCGTCCCCGATCACGTCGAGCAGCTGCTGCTTGAACTCGGGCGCCGTGTACAGGTCGACCTCGCCTGTAAGCGAGATCACGTAGGTGTCCTCGCCGATCTTCTCGGTGTTGATGTCGAAGTTCATGCGTCCCCCGTGAGCGCGACTGAAGCATCCCTCCTGCCCCGCGCACGCAAGTCTAACCTCGCGGCGCGGAGGCGGATGCGGGCGGCGCCTGCGAGGCCTGGAGCTGCTTGATCCGCTTGCGGATCAGTGGGGCGTCCGGGCTGTCGGGGGAGACCTTCAGGAAGCGCTTGTA
>JBBQDZ010000032.1:0-17383 GCA_038320185.1 Gaiellales bacterium | reverse complement strand
CCCGGCGCAAACCGGATCACCCGCTGCTCGAGACGCTCGCAGCCGCACGAGGTGTCGACCGCCACCCGTGTCTCGGCCGTGTCGCCCTCGTCACGGCGCCCCGGCACCTCGGCCTCGTTCGTGACGTAGCCGCCCACCCGCCAATTCTCCTCCGGCCGCGGCGCGGAAGTCAATCCGGGTTGGCGAGCTCCCTTGCGGCGGCCAGGGCCTCCTCGGCGTGACCCCCGACTTCCACCGCAGGCCAGATCCGCCGCACCTGGCCCTTTCGATCCAGCAGCAGCGTCACCCGCGCGGCGAGGTTGCCGAACTCGCCGTAGTCCTTCATCAGCCCGAGACGCTCGGTAAGCGCGCCCCCCTCGTCCGACACCAGCGGGAAGCGCAACCCGCACTCCTTCGCGAAGCGCTCGTGGCTGTCGGATGTGTCCACACTCACGCCCACGACCTCGACCCCCGCGGCGCGGAAGTCGTCGTAGAGGCCCTCGAAATTCCGGGCCTCGCTCTCGCAGGTGCCGGTGAAGTCGGCGGGATAGAAGTAGACCACCGCCGGACCCCCGAGTGGCCGCGGCAGCGTCTCGACGGGGAAGCGATCTCCTTCAGCAATCACGCAACGATCCTAGACGACCGGAGTCTCGCCACCGAGAATCGTCGCCAGCCGAGAGGAGTCGATGTTGCCTCCCGAAACGACGCAGACGATCTTCCCGCTCCCCGCGCGCCCCGAGAGCGCAGCCGCCGGCGCTAGTGCGCCCGCGCCCTCCGCGACCACCCTCGTCCGCTCGGCGAGGAAGCGGATCGCCGAGGCGACCTCGTCGAGCGAGGCGATGAACGACTCCTGCACGAGCGCCGACACGAGCTCCCACATGCGGGGCAGCACGCGTGGGCTGCCGGAGCCGTCCACGAACGAGGGCTGGTAGTCGAACTCCGCCGGCGCTCCTGCCGCAAGCGAGGCGGCGACCGGGGCTCCCGTCGACGGCTCGACGGGGCAGACCCGGGCGTGCGGGGCGAGCTGGTGGATTGCGCTCGCGATCCCGACCGTCAGCCCCCCGCCGCCGTAGGGGACGAGAATCGTGTCGACATCGGGAAGGTCCTCGAGGATCTCGAGCCCGATCGTCCCGTTTCCGGCCATGACGAGGTCGTCCTGGACAGGGTGGACGAAGAGTCCCTCCCCATCGTCGTAGCGCGAGTCGGTGATGATCTCCCACCAGCGCGCGTAGGGAACCTTCACCACCAGGCCGCCGAGCCGCTCGATCGCATCGAGCTTCGTCTGCGGGGCGTGCTCGGGGACGACGATCGTCGCGGGGAGGCCAAGCTCGCGCGCCGCCCATGCCACTCCCTGCGCCATGTTGCCCGCGCTCGCGGTGACGACGCCCTTCGCAACGGCCTCCGGCAGCGCGCGCCGGATCGCATTCGTCGCACCGCGGATCTTGAACGAGCCGATCGGCTGGAGGTTCTCGAGCTTCAGGTAGATCTCCGCGGTCGCCTCCGGGGCGTCGAGGCGCACGAGCGGGGTGCGGATCGCCGCGCCGTCGATCGTCTCTCGCGCGCGGCGGATCTCGTCGAGCGCGATCAGAACTCCACCTCGACGCCTCTGCCCGTCTCGCGCGCCCGCGCCACGACGTACTCGGCGGCGAAGAGGTCCTCCACCGCCAACCCCAGCGACTCGAAGACGGTTATCTCCTCCTCCGAGGTACGGCCGGGTCTCGTCCCGATCAGGACCTCGCCGAGCTCGGCCCGGAGATGGCCCGATTCGATCGCCCCCTCCCCGAGCGCGAGGAGGTAGTCGCCCGCCTCGTGTTCGACCGACTCACGGCGGTCGGCGAAGAAGGCGGCGGCGGCGACCGTCGCCGCATCGAGCTCGCGGGTGTGCGGCACGCACGCGCCGACCGCGTTGACGTGCGCGCCCGGCTTCAACCACTCGCGGCGCAGCACGGGCTCCGCCGAGCTGGTCGCGGTAACGACCACGTCGGCCCCGCGTACGGCCTCCTCGACCGAGGCAGACGCCTCTGCGCCGGCCTCCGCGGCAAGCTCGCGAGCGTTGTCGAGGTTCCGGCTCGCGACACGGACGCGCTCGAAAGGACGAACGAGCGGTAGCGCCTCGAGGTGTGTGCGCGCCTGGACGCCCGAGCCGACGACCGCGAGCTCTAGTGCATCCTTGCGCGCGAGCACGCGCGTCGCGAGCGCCGAGCAGGCCGCCGTGCGGATGGCGGTGATCGCGGAGGCGTTGAGCATGGCGCGTGTCTCCCCCGTCTCCCCGTCGAAGAGCGTCACCGTGCCCTGATGGGCGTCGAGGCCGCGCTGCGGGTTGTCCGGGAAGACACAGACCGTCTTCAGCGAGTAGAGCGGCTGCCGGCCCGCCCGGTGAGCGGGCATCAGCCCGAGGAAGCTCGGCTCGCCCGGAGGCTTGACGACCGCCCTCAGCGGCTGGTGAAGCTCGCCTCGCGCGAGGGCGACGAGCGCCGCCTCCATCGCTTCGATGCACCCGGGTAGGTCGAGGAGCTCCTCCACCTCGGTCTGGTTCAGGACGAGCACGCTCACGAGCCGAAGCGCGAGCCTAGCCTCACCCGCTCCTCCTCGGTCAGGCGAACCTCGAGCGCGCGGCGAACTGGCTCGAGGTGCTCGGGCCGGCGCGGCCCCACGACGATCGCCTCGACCTGCGGGTTCTCGAGGATCCAGGCGAGGGCGAGCGCGGCCGTGTCGACGCCTCGCCGCGCCGCCTCCAGTTCGAGAGCCTCGAGCCCGGCGTAGACGCGCTCGTTCTCCAGGTGGCGGTAAGGCTCGGGGCGCAGCGTCATCCGCGACCCCTCCGGCGCCGGCTCGTGTCGACGGTACTTTCCCGTGAGCCAGCCGCCCGCGAGGGGACTGAACGCCTGGTAGGCCAGGTCGCGAGCGCCGCACAGCGGCAGAACCTCCGCCTCGTCGCCGCGGTCGAGGAGCGAGTAGGAGTTCTGGACAGCGCTCGGGCGGCCGGCATCGAGAACGGCAGCGAGCTCGGCGGCGCAGAAGTTCGAGACGCCGTAAGCGCCGACCATGCCGTCTTCGAGGAGCTCCTCGAAGGCGCCGACCGTCTCGTCGAGTGGCGGCGCCGGGTCGAAGGCGTGCGCGAGATAGAGGTCGACGCGCTCGACGCAGAGGCGCTCGAGACTCGTCTCGATCTGACGCAGAATCCGGTCGCGGGAGAGCCCGCTGTCCGCGCCCGGCACCATGGGGTTGAAGGTCTTCGTGGTGATCCGGGGGCGGTTGCCGGTGGCGGCGATCCAGCGGCCGATCGTGGCCTCCGAGCGCCCGCCGCCGTAGGCGTCGGCGGTGTCGAAGCGGCGAATGCCGAGCTCCCAGGCGGCGTCCATGATCGCGAAGGCCTGCTCCTCGCTCTCGCCCTGGCCGAGGAGGTCCGGCGACGACCCGATGCCGCCGAAGTTGCCGCCGCCGAGGATCACCCGCTCGATCGCCACCCTCCGAGCCTATCCATCGGTTTCGCGTTAGCGTTAAGGGCTTGTCCGGAGAGTGGCCACGGTGGATGACAGGTGCCACGTGGTGCGAGGCAAGGACGCAGGGGGGGTCGATATGCAGGCATATCGGCGCGAGTGAGGACGCGGGCTCGCGCCGCGTGGCACCTGTCAGGCGCCCCGAGTTCCTTTCCGGACAGGCCCCTAAGCCGTGAAGCGGGTCTGCGTCGTCGGCGGCGGGGTGATCGGAAGCCTGTACGCGGGGCACCTCGCGCAGGTGGTCCAGACGTCGCTGCTCGTGCGCCGCGAGGAGCACGCGGACGCCGTCAACCGGCAGGGGCTCCGCGTCTCCGGCAAGAGCGATCTCGTTGCCGAGGTCGCCGCCACGGCCGACCCTTCCGAGCTCGGCCCGTTCGATCTCGGGATCCTGGCGACGAAGGCCACCGACCTCGAAGGGGCCGCCGCCCGATTGGCGGGGCTCGCGCCGGAGGCGACGATGATGACGATCCAGAACGGCCTCGGCGCCGAGGAGATCGTCGGCCGCCACGGGGACTGGCCGCTCATCTCCGCCGTCACCTTCATGAGCGGCGTCCGGCGCGGCGACGCCCATGTGGAGTACGAGCTCGACACCGAAACCTGGCTCGGCCCCTACGCGGGCATGACCTCCCTCGACGAGGTCGAGCAGGTGCGGGCGCTCCTCGAGGCGAGCGGGCTGCGGGCGCGCGCATTCCCCGATCTGCGGCCCGCCCAGTGGTCGAAGCTCGTCTTCAACGCGACGGTCAACACGGTCGCAGCGCTGACCGACCTCCCGCACGTGAGCCAGTTCGCGACGCTCGACTGTCCGGAGGACCTCGGCCACCTGGTGCGAGACCTGATGGACGAGGGCAAGCGCGTTGCCGCTGCGGCCGGTGTCGAGTTGCACGAGGATCCATGGGAGATGAACGTCCACGCCGTCCGCCGGGGCGAGACCGAGGCCGCCGCCGGCCAGTACGCACACGTCCCTTCGATGCTCGCTGACGTGCGCTCGCACCGACGCACCGAGGTGGACTACATCACCGGCGCACTCGTGCGCGAGGCGCAGCGGCTCGCCGTGCCGGTGCCGCTCCATACCGCGATGTACCGCCTTGTGCGCGCGCGGGAGCAGGCTTGAGGGTCGCGATCGTCGGTTGCGGCGCCGTCGGGTCGCTGTTCGCCGCGCACCTCGCGCTCCTCGACGGAGTGGAGGTATGGGCCTACGATCTCGACCAGGGGCACGTAGAGGCCATCAACCGGGACGGCCTTCGCATCTCCGGCGCGGGTGAGCTCGTCGGCCGCGTCCGGGCAACGACCGAGGCAGCTGAGCTGCCGTCATGCGATTACGGAATCGTCGCGACGAAGAGCATGCACACCGACGCCGCGGTCGCCTCCTGCGCACCGGCATTCGCGGGTGCCGCCGTCTGCTCGGTACAGAACGGAGCCGGAAACGAGGAGCTGATCGCGAAGCACGTCTCCGAGGTGATCCGCGGGACGACCTTCCCCGCCGGCCACCTCGCCGGGCCGGGGCATGTCGTCTGGGACACGAAGGGTGACACGCAGATCGGGCCCTTCGAGCCGAGGCCGGCGTCGATGGCGAAGGTGCGCGAGCTCGCGGAGGCGTGCACGCAGGGCGGCATGCCCACGGTGGCGCTGGAGGACGCGCGGGGGGCGCAGTGGCGCAAGCTGATCTTCAACGCTGCCTCGAACGCGATCGCGGCCCTGACCGGCCTCACTCACGGCCGGGTCGCCGAGGCTCCGACGCGTGAGCTCGCGTGGGCGGTCATGCGCGAGGGAAGGTCGGTCGCCGAGGCGCAGGGGATCGTGCTCGACATGGATCCCGAGCAGCTCTTCGACTTCGCGGCCCGCAAGGACGTGGCCTACGACCACAAGCCGAGCATGCTCCAGGATGTCGAGGCCGGTCGGGCCACCGAGATCGACTTCCTGAACGGCGCGATCGCCGCCTTCGGCGAGCGCCACGGTGTCGAGGCGCCGCTGAACGCCGCGTTGACCGCACTCGTCAAAGGACTCGAAAGGAGCTGGGCATGACCTCGAAAGCCGAGATCGAGAGGCGCTACGCGGCGGTGCGCGGGGCAGCGGCGGAGGCGGGCCTCGACGCTGTCGTCGTTGCCGGCTCGGAGTACACCGGCTTCGAGGGCGCCGTGCGCTATCTCTCCGGCTTTCGCATCCTGCACCGCTTCGCCTACGTCGTCCTGCCGCTCGAAGGCGAGCCGTCGATCGTCTTCCCGCGCGAGGCGCGCTGGGTCGGCGACCACTCGGAGACGTGGATCGACGATGTGGTGTTCGCAGACCATCCCGGCGAGTGGCTGCGGGATCGCGGCTTCCGCCGCGTGGGCGTCTACGGGCTCGACTACGTGATGACCGTGCGCGACTACCAGGCGCTCGCGCAGGGCGCGGCCGAGATCGTGCCCTTCGACCGCGAGTTCGACCTGGCGCGCGCGGTCAAGAGCGAGGAGGAGCTCGAGTCTGTGCGCGAGGGTCTGCGGATCAACGAGGAGGGCTTCTGGGCCGTGCTCGAGGCGTACCGCGAGGGGGGCACGGAGGCCGATCTGATGGCGGCGGCCGAGCGGATCTTCACGGCGCGGGGCACCTATCGGACGACGATGGACATGGTGCTCACGGGCGGCGGCGGGAGCGCCGGCCCGGAGTTCAAGTTTCCCTCGCACGAGCGGCTAGTCGAGCGAGACGACCTCCTGCTGTACGGCCTCGAGGTCGCCGGCCCCGGCGGCCACTGGGTCGAGTTCTCCCGGCCGATCTGCGGCGGGACGCCGAGTGCCGCTACCCGGTCGGCGATGGAGGCCTACGAGGAGTACGCGGTCGCCGCGCGGGAGACGATGCGCGAGGGGCGCACCGCCCACGAGGTACATCGCGCGGTGTCGAAGCCGTTCCTCGACCGCGGATTCACGCTCGGCCACGTCACGGGGCACTCGATCGGGATGACGATGATCGAGTTCCCGCGCATCGGCGAGAGCAACCAGCTGCCGCTCCGCTCGAACATGGTCGTCTCGATGCACCCGCACGCGATCACGCCGGACGAGCGCAGCTGCCTCTACATGCAGGACACCTGGCTCGTCACCCCAGAAGGCGGGGTCTGCCTGTCCGAGGTGCCGATGCGCATCTTCACCGGCTCCGAGCAACGTCCCTAGCCGCTCTCGAAGGCGGCCGTCTGAGGTGTCTCGCCCCCGGCGGGCGGGACTGCCCCTCGGACGTGTCCGCCGCCGAGGGTCCGCCGCAGACCCGGCCAGGGTCTGTCCCTAGACGTGGCCTCCGGGGCCATGGCCGGGGGCCTGTCCCCCGGACATGGCCGTCGCGGACGGTAGGCGCCGCCGGCGCAGCCGCAGCTCGCGGCCGCCCGTGATCCCGGACGGGCGCAGGATCAGCACGAGCGCCATGAACGCGCCGAGCGCGACGAGGCTCGTTCCCGAGGGGAGCTTGAGCCGGAAACCGATGTGGACGCCGTTCTCGGCGTCGCCGAGGAACGAGTTCAGGCCGCTGATCAACAAGCCCCCGACCGTTGCCCCGAGCAGGCTCCCGCTGCCGCCGATGACGAGCATCGCGAGCGTCAGGAAGGTGAGCTCGAGGTAGACCTGGTCGGTCGTGATCGACCCGAGCAGGTGGACGAGCAGACCGCCCGCGAAGCCGCAGAGGGCCCCCGAGAGCGTGAAGGCAAGCAACCGCTGGCGGTAGACGTCGATTCCCGACGCGCGGGCGGCGCCTGCGTCCTCGCGCGTTGCCCGCAGCATCCGGCCCGGCGGGCTGCGCTGGTACAGAAACGCGGCGCACGCGACGATCAGGGCGCCCCCCGCCGCTGTCCACACACCGGTCGTTTCCGGCACGAGCGAGAGCGTCAGCGGCCCGGGTCCGATCCTCGTCCAGTTGCGAAGGACGTTGTAGGTGATCCCGAGCACGGCGAAGGTCGCGATCCCGGCCGGCAGCCCCGAGAGGCGCATCAGCGGCAACCCCACCACGAGGGCGTACACCCCACCGACCGCCGCCGCCAGTCCGAGCGAGGGCCAGCTACCGATCGTCGTGTGCTTCAGGAACGGGAAGAGGCCCGGCAAGACGAACTGCTTGCTCTGCTCCTCGATCGTGAGAATCCCGGACAGGAAGCCGCCGACGGCGACGAAGCTGACGTGGCCGAAGGAGACGACCCCGGAGTTGCCGACGAAGACGTAGAGGGCGATCACGATCGCCGCGCTGACGAGCGCGTTGCGGAACTCGATCTCCCGCGCCGCCGAGGTGAGGCTGCCGACGAGCGCGACGAGAACGAGCAGCGTGGCCGGCCCGAGGAACTCGAGCAGCGCGTCGAGCCGCTCGCGGCTCACATCCGCTCCACCGGCGCCCGCCGCGTCGCGAACAGACCACCCGGTCGCAGCAGCAGCACGAGGATGACGGCCCCGAACACGACCGACGGCAGGTACACCCTGCTGCCGTGCAGCTCGTCGCTCAGGAACGAGTTCGCAAACCCGATCGCAAAGCCACCGAGCGTCGCCGTCCAGAGCCGGTCGAGCCCACCGACGACGACCCCCACGAGCGCCAGGATCGTGACCGAGACGCCATAGTTCGGCGTCACGAGCTGATCCTCGACCGTCAGGAGTACGCTGACGGCGGCCGCCAGGAAGCCTGACACGAGGAAGGCGAACGCGATCACACGGTCAGCTCGAACGCCGAGCAGCCGCGCAGTGCGGAAGTCGGCGGCGGCCGCGCGCATGTGCAGGCCGATCGTCGTTCGCTCCAGGAGGAGCGCCGTCCCGAGCAGCAGCACGCTGCCGACCCCGAGCGAGACGAAGGTGATCCAGCGGATGTGCAGGTGACCGAGCGAGACCGCCGTCTGGAGCCCGGCGAGCGTCGAGACCGGGTTCCCGCGCGGCCCGAAGATCAGCAGGTAGACGCTCTGGAGCAGGAAGCTGACCGCGAAGGTGGCAACGAGCATCGTCCCTGCCGAGGCGGAGCGAAGCGGCCGGAATGCCACGCGCTCCATCACGAGCGAAAGCGCGATCACGACCGCGAAACACGCGAGAATGGCAACCGGCGCCGGCTGGTTGCGCAGCCACCAGAGCGTGAAGCCGCCGGCGGTGATCAGCTCGCCGTAGGCGAAGTTGATCAGGCGCATGACGCCGAAGACGAGTCCGATCCCCACGGCGACGACCGCGTAGACCGCGCCGAAGGCGACCGCGTCGATCAGCGCCTGGACGGTGGTCATAAGGTCAGTCCCGCCGGGCGACCCAGGCCGATGCCCGCCTCGAGCGGCCCTTGCCCGTAACCCCAGGGGCGGAGCGTAGTCACGAGAGGTAGGCGGCGGCGAGCCGCTCCGTGTCGTCGGCGTCGGCGGGAGAAAGCGAGAGCCGGAGCTCGCCGTTCGCCAGCACGTGAGTGCGGTCGGCGGCGCGGATCGTCACTTCCGCCCGCTGCTCGACAAGCAGGATCGTCACACCCTGCTCGCGGATCTCACGCAGCACCGAGAAGACCGACTCGACGACCGTCGGTGCGAGCCCGAGGGAGGGCTCGTCGAGCAGCAGGACGTCGGGACGGGCAAGTAGCGCCCGTGCGATCGCGAGCTGCTGCTGCTGGCCGCCCGAGAGGGCGCCGGCGCTGCGGTGGAGCGATTCCCGGACCGCCGGAAAGAGCTCGTAGACACGCGCGAAGTCCTCCGCGACGCCGTTTCGCTCCCGCCGGCCCGCGAGGCCGAGACGCAGATTCTCCTCGACGCTGAGGCCGCCGAAGACGTGGCGGCCCTCGGGCACGAGGGCGACTCCCGCCCGGGAAACCTCCTCCGGGCGCCGGCCGCGCAGCGAGCGTCCGAAGAGCCGGATCTCGCCCCGGGTCGCGGGGACGACGCCCATGATCGCGAACAGCGTCGTCGACTTGCCGGCGCCGTTCGGCCCGATCAGCCCAACGAACTCGCCGCGCTCGACGCGCAGATCGAGGCTACGCACAGCGGGCACACCGCCGTAGCGCACCTCGAGTCCTTCGACCGCCAGCGCCGCCTCAGCCATCGGCCTTCCCGCCCTCCGCACCGACGCTGCCGCCGAGGTATGCCGTCGTCACGTCCAGGTTCCGCCGGATCTCCGCCGGTGTCCCCTCCGCGAGCGTTCGGCCCTGGTCGAGCACCTGGATCCGGTCGCAGACCTCCATGATCAGCGCCACGTTGTGGTCGATCAGGAGCACGCCCGCCTCGAACTCGTCGCGCACCGCCAAGACCACCGCGGCGAACTCCGGCACCTCCGCCTCGTGGAGGCCCGCCGCCGGCTCGTCCATCAGCACGAACCGCGGGGCTGTCGCGAGGGCCCGGGCGACTCCGAGCTTCCGCTCTTCACCGTGAGGGAGGACGCCTGCGAGCTCCTCCGCGCGGCCGGACAGCCCGAGCATTCCGAGCAGCTTCTCGCTGCGCCTGCGCGCCTCGCGCGCAGCCGCGCCGGCACCTAGCGCCGCCACCTCCACGTTCTCGCGCACGCTCAGCCCGCGGAACAGGTGACCGTGCTGGAAGGTCCGCGCAAGGCCCGCGCGGCCGCGCCGAGGGGCCGGCCAGCTCGTGATCACGCGGCCGCCGAGCTCAACCGTGCCGGAGGTCGGGAAGTCGAAGCCCGTGACAACGTTGACAAGCGTCGTCTTGCCGGCGCCGTTCGGGCCGATGAGGCCGACCACCTCGTGCCGGTGGAGCTCCAACGACACGTCGTCCAGCGCACGGATGCCCTCGAACGAGCGCGAGACGGAGGTGGCCCGGAGGGTTTCTCCGGGCCACCTCTTTCCGTCAGTGGATGGAGCCGCTGCTGCGATCAGCCGATGTTCGCAGGCGAGCTCGCCTTGTACAGCTGGAGGAACTTCGGCGTGTTGTTGTTGATCTCCATGATGCGGTAGGCGCGGCCGAACACGCTGTGGAGCTTCGGCGAGAAGCTGATCTTCCCGGACACGGTCGGCACGTTCTTGAAGTGCTCCATGATGCTCGCGAGCTTCGCCCCGTCGGTCGAGCCGCCGGCCTTCTTGATCGCGGCGACGATGCCTTCGATCGCCGTCGCACCCTGGACGAAGCCGCCGGTCGCAGGCGGGCTGCCCGCGGCCTTCATCTTCGCCAGCAGGCTGCGGACGGCCGGATCGGGGTCGCCGCCGAAGGCCGAGGCGTACGTCGTGTAGTAGTAGTTCGTCACCTTCGGCTTCTTCGGGTTCCAGTAGGTCCCGTCGCCGCCCCACGAGTTGATGATCGGCGTCTTGTTGCCGAGGCTCCGGAGGCCGGAGACGAACTGCGGCAGCTCGCCGAACGCGGTCACGAAGGAGATGACGTCGGCCTTCTTGCCGTTCACGCGACTGGTCACGTTCCCGATCGTCTTGTCGAAGGACGTGAAGCTGTCCTTGTAGACGACCTTCCCGCCGAGCTGCTTGTAGCGCTGCTCGAAGGCCTGCTGAACGTTCTTGAAGTACACGAGCAGGTTGTCGGTGACGATGATCGCCGTCTTCCAGTGCTTCACCTTGTAGGCGTACTCCGCCATCGCCGCGCCCTCGTCCTGCCCTGCGTTACCGAAGCTGAAAGCGAGCTTGCCGGCGGAGCCGAATCGCTTCGGGCTCATCTGGTCGGTGCCGATGCAGGCCGAGACGGTCAGCTTCTTCGCCTTCAGCCCCTCCTGGACGGCGGGCGTCGCGTAGTCGACGTCGCAGGTCACCATCAGGACGTCCGCGCCCTGGCCGAGCAGATCGGCCGCCGCCTGCTTGGTCTTGGCGGGATCGAGCTTCGTGTTGATGTACTTGAGCTGGAGCTGGCGTCCGTCGACACCGCCGGCCGCGTTGATCTTCTTGATCTCGATCTGTGCAGAGGCCAGTCCGGGCCCGTCGAACGGCGCCATCTGCTTCGTCAGGTCGAGCGCCCAGCCGATGACGATCGGCTTCCCTGCTGCGCCCCCACCCCGCGCCGCCGTTCCGGACAAGCCCGCGAGCGCCGCCGCGAGCCCGAGGACGAGACCGAACGCGAGCCACCATCTTGCTCGTCTCATGCGAGAAACCTCCCTGTAGTGAAACCGGCGTACCGTCAGGGGAGACATTGACCGAACACTCCCGAGACTTCAATACGCTGCCGCTTCCGCGGCGGATCGAGGCGCTCGCTTGCGACGCCGGGCGGCGACTCGGTTTCGAGCAACGCCTCTAAGGTGCGGGCGTGCCCCGGTACGACGCGGTCTGCATCGGCAGCGGGATCAACTCGCTCGCTGCCGCAGCGCTGCTTGCGAAAGAGGGCTGGAGCGTCTGCGTCCTTGAGCGAAACGACTGGCTCGGCGGCGCGATCCGTACCGCCGAGATCACCGAGCCCGGCTTCACTCACGACGTCTTCGCGTCGTGGCATCCGCTCTTCACGGGCTCGGCCGCCTACGCGACACTGAAGGACGACCTCGACGCGCATGGCCTCGAGTACCTGAACACCGATCTGCCGACCGCAACCCTCTACCCGAACGGCGAGAGCGCCTTCCTCACGACCTCGCACGACGCCAACGTCGCTGCCCTCGGGCCGGCCTGGGAGCGGACGGTGAGTGATTTCATGCCGAACGCCGACCTGGCGTTCGGTCTGCTCGGGACGGAGCTGTGGTCGCGTGACGGGGCCGCGCTCGCGCTGAAGGCGCTCCGACGCCTGGGCCGGCGCGGCCTCGTGGAGTTCGCCGGCCGAACGCTCGTCTCGGCCCGCGACTGGCTGACGGAAACCTTCGAGGACGAGCGCACCCGCGGCCTCCTCGCACCGTGGGTGCTGCACACGGGACTGGGGCCGGATGCGGCCTCGTCGGGATTCATGGCGCAGGTGATCGCGGTCGCGATCGAACTCGGTGGAATGCCCGTGCCACGAGGCGGCGGCGCCCGTCTGGTCGAGGCGCTCGCCGGCGTCGTCCGGGACGCGGGCGGAGCACTCGAGACCGAGCGCGAGGTCTCGCGGGTGGTCGTCCGTGCGAGGCGAGCCGTCGGGGTACAGACGGCCGACGGGGGGATGTACGAGGCGCGGCGGGCGGTGCTCGCGAACGTGGCGCCGGCGCAGCTCTACGGCCAGCTGCTGGACTCACCTCCCGCCCCGGTCGCGGAGGAGGCGCGGCGCTTCCGCTACGGCCGCGGCGAGATGCAGATCCATCTCGCGCTCTCCGAACCGCCGCGATGGACTGGCGACGAGCGGCTCGCGCGCACTGCGATCGTCCACCTGACCCCGGGCCTCGACGGCGTCTCGCGCGCCGTGAACGAGGCCGAGCGCGGCCTCTTGCCCGCCGAGGCGACGATCGTCGCCGGCCAGCCGATGGCCGTCGACCCCTCGCGTGCGCCCGAGGGCAAGTGGATCGTCTGGATCCAGCTCCAGGAGCTTCCTTCACGCGTCAGGGGCGACGCTGCGGGCGAGCTTCCCGTCGGGGATGGAACCTGGACCGAGGAGCTCCGCGAGCTTTATGCCGACCGGATCGTCGCGCGGCTCGCACGCCAGCTCAGGAACGCCGAGTCCGCGCTACTGAAGCGCGTCGTCTTCTCCCCGGCCGACGTCGAGGCAGCGAACGTCAACATGGTCGGAGGCGACATCTACGGCGGCTCCTGCGCGCTCGACCAGAACCTGATCTGGCGCCCGCGCGCGGGTCTGCCCGGCCACCGGACGCCGGTCGAGGGTCTCTGGCACATCGGCGCCTCGACGCATCCTGGCCCCGGCCTCGGCGCGGGCTCCGGCTTCCTGGTCGCGCAGGAGCTGCTTCGGCCGTCGCTGGCCCGACGGGCGCTGGCACGCTTCCGGGCGTGACCGTCAGCCGGGAGACCTTCTTCGAGATCATGGCGTCGTTTCCGTCGGGGGTCGCGATCGTGACGACGCTCGACCACCAGGGTGGGCCCAAGGGCCTGACGACGACCGCGGTCGCATCCGTCTCCGCCCAACCGCCGCTGCTACTCGTTTGCGTTGACGTGGCGAGCCGGACGCTGCCGGCGCTGCGCTTCCGACGCCGCTTTGTCGTCAACTTCATGCGCGAGGGCCGGAGCGACCTCTGCTTGCGCTTCGCCTCGAAGGCCGAGGAGAAGTTCGCGGGCGTCGCCTGGAGCCCGACCGGGTCGAGCCTCCCGCTCCTGCACGACGACGCGCTCGCGTGGGCCGAGTGCGAAACCGTGGAGGAGCTCGAGTCCGGCGACCACGTGATCCTGCTGGCGAGCGTCACGGCGGGCGGCGGCGCGGCCGACGAGGGCACGCCGCTCCTGTACTACCGCCGCTCGTGGGGCGTCTGGGCCCCGGTGGTCGAGGACGAGTCGGAGCCAATCCCCGCGCAGGAGGTCAGCGCACGTGATCTCCGCTCGCACGGCGTCGAGTTGTAGGACCGCCGGCTAGGAAGCCTGCTGCTTTGCCGCCGCTCGGCCTAAGGATCTGCAGGTATCGGCGCTGATGTCGGCGAGCGCACCCATCATTGCCAGTACCTCACCGCGGTAGATCCCCCGCTCCTCGTCCACCTGGTCAGGTTGCCTGGGGCTGACGCGATGCGCAAGATGTCGCTCGCGATCTACGCCCGAACCGCCTCCGCCGCGCGGGCGGACGGCTTGAAGTGCGGCATCACTCGGTGGGCAAAGAGCTCCTGGTTTTTGATCGCCTGCCAGTGCTCGAAGCCGCCGGGGTTGACGGTGATCGAGACCTCCGTCAAACCCTCGCAGACATCCCTCACCGCCTCGATCCGCTCGATCACGTCCGTCGGGGTGCCCACCCAGATCAGGTCGCCGGCGATCATCTCGTCGTAAGGCGTCTGCGCGAGCTTCTCGAGGATGCCCGCCGCATAGAAGCCATAGCCGGCGGCGTTGAGCTCATCCGCCGAGGGCTGGTCGTACTCGACGAGCGGCGAGGCGTTCCCGGCCAGGAAGCCCTTCATCCCTTCCTCGGCCTCGCGGCGCGCGGTGTCGCGCCGCTCGTCGAGGTAGGCGGCGTGGATCCAGACGATGTCGGGCTCGTTTCCGTGCTCGCGGCAGGTCGCGCGATAGAGGTCGAGCTGCTCGCGCAGCGCCTCGTAGGGCAGGAGCGGCGGCACGACCATCCCCCAGCCACGCTCGCCCGCAAGGACGTAGGTGGCGTCGCTCGTGCCGCCGAGGAAGACGCGGAAGCGGCGGGAAGGGTCCGGCCGGGGGACGATCCCGGAGTCCCAGACGTTCCAGAGCTTGCCGTCGTGGGAAAAGCGCTCCTCGTTGAAGGCCCTCCAGAGGATCTCCATCGCCTCCTCGTAGCGGTCGCGCGTCTCGCGAAGCGGCACGCCTGCGCGCGCCGGGATCCAACCGTGGCCGCGACCGAAGCCGAACTCGTAGCGTCCGCCGGTGAGGATGTCGGCGGCAGCGATCCGCGAGGCCAGCACCATCGGGTTGTGGTAGGGCAGCACGTGGACGAGGGTGCGGAAGTTGATGCTCTGAGTACGCTGCGCGGCGGCCGCGAAGAAGGCCATCGGGTCGGGCGAGGCGGAGAACTTCGGGAAGAAGAAGTGCTCGACCATCGAGTAGGCGTCGTAGCCGAGGCGGTCGGCGTTCACGACCTGCTCCATCGTCTCCGCATAGAGCTGCTCGACCGGCTTGCCCGGCCACGACTGCATCTCCGAATAGATCGAGAACTTCATCGTCCCTCCTCCAGTCGCTTCGCCGCGATCATCCCACGGAACTCGGCGTCGGAGACGAGACCGCGCTTGCGCGCTCCGAGCTCCTTCACCCGTGCGAGCAGCTCGGCCCGGCGCTCCTCGGGAACCTCCACGCCGAGCTCCTCGAGCTTGATCCGGATCGAGTCGAGCCCGCTCTTCTTCCCGAGGACGATCCTTCGTTCTGCGCGGACGAGCTCGGAGGAGAAGGGCTCGATCGAGGGCGGGTCGTGGAACTGGCTGGCGACGGCGCCGCTCTCACGAACGAAGAGATTCTCACCGACGACCGCCTTCCAGGGCTCGAGCTCGTAGGCCGAGAGCTCCCGGACGAGGCGCGAGAGCTCGCGCGCGCGGTCGAGCCGAAGCCTCGTCTCGACGCCGTAGAGGGCCCGGAGCGCGAGCGCGACCTCGACGAGGTCGGCGTTGCCCGCTCGCTCGCCCATGCCGTTGATCGTGCCGTGGACGAAGCTCGCCCCAGCCTTGACGGCCGCCACGGCCGCTGCGGTTGCGAGACCGAAGTCGTCGTGCCCGTGGAAGTGGACGGGGATGTCCTTGCCGACCCATTCGAGCGTGCGGCCGACGAGCTCCGCGACGGCCTCCGGAGAGGCGACGCCAAGCGTGTCGACGACCACCACCTCGCGCGCTCCGTCCTCGACCGCCTCCTTGTAGACGCGCTCGTAGAAATCGGGATCCGCGCGAGTGGAGTCGACGCCGAAGAAGGCGGCGCGGATGCCGTGATCGGCGGCGAAGCGCATGGCCGAAGTGATGCGCTCGAGCATCTTCTCGCGCGAGACGCCGAGGGCGGCCAGTTTAAGATCCGAGATCGGCGACTCGATCACCGAGGCGCGAACGCCGAGCTCGACGAGGGCTTCCAGGTCGGCGGACACCGCGCGCGAGAAGCCCCACACCTCGGCCGCAAGGCCGGCGTCGGCGACAAGCTTGACGGCATCCCAGTCGTCCTGCGACACGCGCGGAAAGCCGGCCTCGATGCGATCCACGCCGGCGTCGTCGAGCGCGCGAGCGATCCGGAGCTTGTCCTGCGGCGACAGGACGACGCCGACGGTCTGCTCACCGTCGCGGAGAGTGGTGTCATAGAGGCCGATGGTGCCGCCGAGGCGATGCGGCTCGTTCAGCGAGCCGGTCCAGATCAGGTCGTCACTCAACGGAAGTCGTCCGGAAACGAACAGAGCTTCTCCGACCCCGCTTCGGTGATCAGGTAGTTGTCCTCGAGGCGCAGGCCCCCGCCCTCGGGCCAGTAGATCCCCGGCTCGATCGCGAGCACCATGCCTGTCTCGATCGTGCCGCCGCCAGCTTGGTGAGCGTACGGGGGCTCATGGGCGCGGGCGCCGACGCCGTGGGCAATCGGGTGGGAGGGCTGGCCGGGGTAGCCCACGCGGGCGATGCCGTCGCGGACGAGCCGGTCGAGCTCGGCGAGGCTCGCACCGGGGCGGCAGTGCTCGACGGCGGCGCCATAGACCTCGAGCAGCTGGTCGAGGAGGCGCTCGTAGCGCGGGTCGAGCTCCCCGGGGCAGAGGTTCTTCGTGTGGTCGCACCAGTAGCCATCCGCGCAGACCCAGATCTCGAAGAGCGTGGGCTCGTGCTCCTGGATCGGACGGTCGCCGGTGGCCGTGAATGTGCGGATGCCAGGCCCTGACCAGACGAGCGAGAAGCCGTGCGCCAGCTCGACCCTTCCCTCGTAGCCGGTGCCGTGGGCATGGACGAACCCGTTCCACATCGCGCCGGCCTCGCTCTCCTTCATCCCCGGGCGGAGATTCTCGCGACAGTGCTCCATCGCGGCCGCAGCGATCGAGTTCGCGAGGCGCATGCGCTCGACCTCCTGGTCGGTCTTGATCGCGCGGGCTGTGTTGAGGAGCGGCGTGGCGTCGGCCGCGGCGGGGAACGCATCGAACCAGGCTCGCGTGAAGGTCGTCGGTTCGCCCACCATCCGATCCGCCGCCTGCGTGCCGAGGGAGAGCTCGAGGCCGATCCGGTCGTGGCCGCGGGCGAATTCGCGGGCGACCTCGAGCGTGCGGGCGGTGGGCGGTCGTGGGTCGCGCTCGTCGTAGCCCTTCACGTAGCGGACGTCGTCAGTCCAGGCCGAACAGGCCGCGTCGTGCGACGAAGCCTCGAGACAGATCAGAGTCGGCTCGCCTTCGCACGGGAAGACGACGGCGTCATAGCCCTTCATTCCCCAGAAGTTCGTCAGGTAGAGGACGTTGTCGGGGGCGCGGGCGACGATCGCGTCGAGGTCGTGTTCGGCCATGAGGGCCTGGACGCGGTCGAGCTTCGCGTCGTCTCGCGGCCAGGTCATGCGCGGCGTCCGTGTGC
>JBBQDZ010000031.1:0-17610 GCA_038320185.1 Gaiellales bacterium | reverse complement strand
CACCCCCTGTTCCTGGAAGAGGCCCTCCATGTCCGGCCCCCGGTGGCGCAACAGCCTCGACATCTCCGCCACCGTTTGCGCCTGCGCGGGCTCTCCCGGCGCGACGATCCCGCAGATCCCGCACATGCGGCCATGATGCCGCTAGGAGCGTGGGTTTGGACTCGGGTGCGCTCGTGCGGTCGGTTCAGACGGAGGGCGGGCAAGCCCGCACTCCTGAGGTCGGCACCGCAAGCGGCGCCTGGTCGAGGAAGGCGCGAGCCCAGAGCTCGAGGTTGAGCGCGCGCCAGAGCTCGAAGCCCGCCTCCCGCTCGCCCCGGCGGTGGCGCTCGAGGCGCCGCCGCGCAGCTGCGGGCTCCACCCACCCTCGCTCGACGAAGGAGCGCGAGGCGAAGACCTCCGCGGCCAGCTCGCCGAGGTCTTCTCGCAGCCAGCGGCTCTCGGGCGTCGGGAAGCCGAGCTTCGTCTCGCGACTCCGCACCCGCTCGGGGAGCAGATCGCCGAGGGCGCGCAGGAGGACCGCCTTCGTGCGGCCGCCGTCGATGAGGTCGCGCCCGCCGAGCGAGAAGACGAGCTCGACGAAGCGGTAGTCGAGGTAGGGAACGCGAGCCTCCACCGAATGCGCCATCGAGTTCCGATCCTCGGAGTGCAGGAGCTCGGGGATTCCGCGACGGGCCATCATCAGCGCGAGCCGCCGTCGGAGCCGGTCCGGGAACTCGGCTACCCCGTTCACGGGAGCGGTTGCGGGTAGCGCTCGCAGGGCTGGCCTCGTCAGCGCGTGCGAGCCGGTGAGCCGTGAGCGGGCGTAGCGGTCGAGCCCGTCCGGGGCGAGGGCGCGGGCGGCGAGGGAGGCGGCCCCAAGCGTGCTCGCGCCTTGGACGCGCCGGTACGCCGATACTTCCTCGGCGAGCTCCCGAATCCGCGCCTGGAGCAGCAGATCGGCGAAGCGGTAGCCGAAGAACGAGGGGTAGCCCGCGAAGATCTCGTCGCTTCCCTGGCCGTCGAGCATGACGGTGATTCCGGCAGCGTGCGCAGCGCGCATCACGTGCCACTGCGCGACGATGCTGGTCGAGCCGAACGGCTCGTCCTGCGCCTCGATGACCGCGGGCAGGGTCTCGACCAGCTCGCGAGCCGAGAACGTGACCCAGTACGGCTCGGCTCCGATCCGCTCGACGACCGCCTCTGCGTAGGGCCGCTCCTCGAGGCCGCGGTCGGGGAACCACGCCGTGAAGGTCCGCTGGCGCGGCCCGAGCACTCGCTCCACGTCCGGGTCGCCGTGGAGGACCTGCGAGACCGCGCCTGCGAGCGTCGAGGAGTCGATGCCGCCGGAGAGGCAGGTGCCGACCGGGACGTCGCTGCGCAGTCGCAGGCGGACGGAGTCGAGGAAGAGCTCACGCACCGCCTCGGCGGCGTCGCCGGCGGGCGCCTCCTTGCGCGTGAGCTGCCAGTAGCGCTCGATCGCGAACTTCTCGCCGGCGAGCGTCAGCGAGTGGCCGGGGGCCAGGCTCCGGATGCCCGCGAAGAAGGTCTCGTCCGTGTGCTCGAGACGTCCGTACTGAAGGTAGTCGCGGACGATCGGCAGGTTGGCCTCGAGCCGGGTCTCCGGGTCGGCGCGAAAGGCCTTCAGCTCACTCGCAAAGACAAAGCGCCGCCCGTCGTAGCGGTAGTAGAAGGGCTTGACCCCGAAGCGGTCGCGCGAGCAGAAGAGCGCTCGCTCCCGCCGGTCCCAGAGCGCGAGCGCCCACATGCCGTTGAAGCGGGAGACGCACTCCTTGCCCCAGCGCTCGAAGGCGGCGAGGACGACCTCGGTGTCGCAGCCGCTGCGAAAGCGCCTGCCCTTGCCCTCGAGCTCTTGCCGCAGCTCCCGGTAGTTGTAGACCTCGCCGTTGTAGACGAGCCGGTAGCGGCCATCCTCGCTTGCGAAGGGCTGGCGTCCCTCCTGCGAGAGGTCGAGGATCGCGAGCCTCCTGCCGGCGAGCGCCACCCCCTGTTCCTGGAAGAGGCCCTCCATGTCCGGCCCCCGGTGGCGCAACAGCCTCGACATCTCCGCCACCGTTTGCGCCTGCGCGGGCTCTCCCGGCGCGACGATCCCGCAGATCCCGCACATGCGGCCATGATCGCAGCAGGCTGCTAGGTTCGAGCGCCGTGGCCGATGCCCGAGCCGGTGAGTGGACGTGGCCGGCGCCGGAGGCGATTCTCCACCCCGGTGTTGCCGCCCGCCTCGCCGCTCCGTTCCGGGAGTCCCGCTTCACCTACGAGCGCTACACGGAGCTCCTCGATCGGCTGATCGTGGATGAGCGGGTTGCGGTCGTTCCGCTACGCGACCTCCTGGACGCGCCTGAAGACCGTCTGGTCGTCGCGATCCGGCACGACGTCGACGACCGGCTCGACAGCGCCCTCCACCTCGCCGGTCTCGAGCGCGATCGCGGCCTCTCGACGACCTACTTCGTCCTCCACACGGCGCCGTACTACGGACGGGCGATCGTCCCGGCTCTCAGGCGGCTCCAGGAGCTCGGCCACGAGGTCGGCTGGCACAACGACCTCGTCACGCTCCACGCGCTCGAGGGGCGCGATCCGCGCGGCTACCTCGCTGGCGAGCTCGAGCGCCTCCGCGCCGCGGGCATCGAGATCCGCGGCACCTCCGTTCACGGCTCGCACGCTGCCCTCTCGCGCGGGCTCGACAACCGGTTCTTCTTCTCGGACGCCTCGGAGGAGCCGCGGTTCGCGAACTACGCGCTCGCGCGCAGCGACCGGAGCGGCACGCCCACAGGGACGCTCGCCGAGTACGGCCTCGATTACGACGCCGACCACCTCGGCAACGACGCGTTCTTCTCGGACGCCTACTTCGACCGCCGAGGCCGCCGGTGGCACCCGGACGAGCTCGATCTCGCGGCCTACTCCGCCGGGGAGAAGCTCGTGCTCCTCCTGCATCCCTGCCACTGGGACTCCTCCCTCGCGGCCAAGGTCACGCGCGTCTACGGGCGGGTGGCGGCGAGGCTCGCGGCTCGCCGGTTCCGCGGCACGGGCGCGTCGTCGGCGATCCCGAGCAGCGAGTCGTAGACATCCTCCACCGCCCGGGCGTTCCGCGCCGGATCGAAGCGCTCACGTGCATGAAGCGCCGCGGCTTCGCCCAGGCGCCGCCTCAGGCCGGCGTCCCGAATCAGCGCCCGCAGCGCCTCGGCGATTCCGGGCGGCGAGGCGTCCTCGAGCAACAATCCCGTTCGCCCCGGCAGCAGCACGCCTGCGCCGTGGCGCGAGCCCGACGCGACGACCGGCTTCCCGTAGGTCGCGGCCTCCAGCACCGGGCGGCCGAGTCCGACACCCTGGTTCGGGAAGGTGACCACGTCGAGGGCGCTGTAGATCTCGCCGGTCTCGGCGGTGAAGGGCAGGAACGAGAAGTGCTCGCGCAGACCCTTGTCGGCGACGAGCGCCTTGATGGCCGACTCCTCGTCGGTGAGCAGGTTCGTCGCTGCGAGCGCGCGGCCCCGGACGGTGCGGAAGTACTCGGGCGGCCGAACGCCGCCGCCCATGATCACGAAGTGTGCGGGAGCCTCCTCGCGCACGAGGATCTCCGCGGCCGAGACGAGTTCGGGCCAGCCTTTCTGGCGGCGCACGAAACCGGCGAAGCCGATCGTTACCCGGTCTTCGGGCAGACCGAGTGCGCCCCGCCCGGCCCCGTTGCCCCGCGGTGCCGGCGCCGGGGTGACGCTGTTGTGGACGATCGTCAGCGGCAGGCGGATGGGAAACCGTTCCGCGACGTCGCGGTCGATCGCGATCGCGGCGTCTCCCCAGCGCTCCATCAGCGTCGCGATAGCCCGCGAGCGGCGGTCGCGCCCCTCGCCGGCGAGCGCGGAGCGCAGGTGCCAAACGACCTTCGCGCCGTGGCCGTGGGCGATCCACGCCGCCGCGAGGAGCGGCGAGTCGTTCAGGTGGACGATCGGGAAGCGGTGCTCACGCATCAGCCGCGTCAGCTGGCGCACGTGGGGCGGTAGCGCGGCCACCTCGCGCGAGACGACGAGCCAGCGCAGGCCCTCGTAGGGGCTGTCCCAGACGTGGGCGAAGATGGAGACATCCCCGGTGTGAACCGTGGCTCCGGCCTCGGCGAAGAGCTCAGCGGCCGGGCCAGCGGGGCAGAAGACGTGCGGCTCGAAGCGCGGGGCGAGGTTGCGGATCAGCTGCGCGAGGCTCGAGGGCGCGCCTCCGAGCTGCGGGCGGTGGTGGACGTAGAGGACCGGAGTGCGCTCGCGTCGCGGCGCGATGCGCCGGTAGATCGCCTCGATCCGCCTTGCGTTGCGCGCGGGGTCGAAGTTCTCCTCGGCATGCTTGCGTGCAGCCCGGCCGAGCGCGCTCCGGCGGCCCTCGTCCCGCACGAGCTCGGCAACCGCGTCGGCGAGGGTCTTCGGGCCATAGCCCTCGACGAGGATCCCGCTCTCGCCCGGCACGACGACGCCGCCGCCGGAGCGGGAGCCGGATGCGACGACGGGCACCCCGCTCGCGGCAGCCTCGATCACGGGCCGGCCGAGCTCCGGCCCCTGCGAAGGCGCGACGACGACGTCGCTCGCCTGGTAGAGGTTCGCCGTGTCCTGCGTGAACGGGATGAAGCGGACGCGCTCCGTCAGGTCGAGTTCCGCCACCAGACGTTTCGCCTCCGACTCGTAGTCGCGTGTGAGGTCGGCGAGCTGGAGGCTGCGCCCGACCATCGTGCGGAAGAACTCCTCACCGCGGACGGCGCCGCCGACGATCAGGTAGCGGGCATCGATGCCCCGGTCACGCAGCAACGCTGCGGCCTCGATGAACTCACGGAAGCCTTTCGAGGGATAGACGAAGCCGAAGAAGGAGACGACCGGCAGGTCGTGCGGGAGCCCGAGAGCGCCCTTGGCCTTGGTGCCCTCACCGGGTCGGAAGCGCTCCAGGTCGACCGAGTTCGGCACGACTGCCGAGCCGACGTCGAACACACCCGCCACGTCGTGGTTGATGGCGATCGAGGCTGTCGCGAGGCGCCGAATTGCGGTCCGGACGAGCTCGGAGCGGCGGTCGCGTCCGCCGTCGGGGAGGGCGGAGCGCAGGTGCCAGACAACAGGCAGCCGCTCGCGGCGGGCAACCCAGGCCGCGGGGATCAGCGGCGAGTCGTTGAAGTGGACGAGCGCGAACTGGTGGCGCCGCAGCGTGCGCCTGAAGCGCACGACGTGCTGGGGCAGCAGCCCGAGCTCGCGCAGGAAAAGGAGCCAGCGGCGCCCGCGGTAGGTGGAGGCCCAAATGTGCGTGAACCCGGCGACCGGGCCCGTGTGGACTCGAGCGCCCGACTGCCGGAAGAGCTCGGCCGCGGGGCCGGGCGGGCAGTAGATGTGCGGTTCGAACTCCTCGGAGTCGAGCTCACGCATGAGGTAGGAGAGGCTCGCGGGCGCTCCGCCGAGCTCCGACCGGTGGTGCACGTAGAGGACGGGGATCGGAGGTCTGCGCGGCATCGTCTGCAACCGGTGAGACCGGCTTGCGAACCTATGCTAGTGCTCCGTCTCCGGAACGGAGCACTGACTCTGCTCGATGAATGTCCTGCACATCAGCGATTCCGATGCCGGCGGGGGCTCCGCGCGCTCCGCGTACCGCATTCACACGACGCTCCGGGACCTCGGCGTCGGCTCACGGATGCTCGTCGGGCGGCCACAGACCGGGGACACAGATGTGCGGTCGATCAAGCGGAGCCGTGCCTGGCGCGCCGCCGATCGGGCCTTCGGCACCGCCACCGACGCGCTCGACCTCCAGTACGTCCTCTACCCCTCCTCCTTCGGCGTCGCCTCCGACGCGTGGTTTCGCGAGGCGGACGTCGTGCAGCTCTACAACACGCACGGGAGCTACTTCTCGCACTCCGCGCTGCCGCTCCTCACCGCGCGCCGGCCGACGGTCTGGCGGCTCTCGGACATGTGGCCGTTCACCGGGCATGTCGCCTACTCCTACGACTGCGAGCGCTGGCGGCATGGCTGCGGGTCGTGTCCCTACCTCACGGAGTACCCGCTGCTTCGCCGCGACACGAGCGCTCTGCTCTGGCGGTGGAAGCGTTCCGTGTATTCGCGGTCGCGGCTGACGGTCGTCGCTCCGTCGCGCTGGATCGGGCAGCTCGCCGCCGAGAGCCCACTCCTCGGGCGGTTTCCACAGCGGTGGATCCCGAACGGCGTCGACCTGGAGACCTTCGCGCCGGGCCGCGAGCGGGCGCGGGCGGAGCTCGGCGTGGGCGGCGGCCGGCCGGTTCTGCTCTTCTCCGCGCCGGACCTCGCCGACCGGCGCAAGGGCCGCGCGGTGCTCGACGAGGCGCTTGGGCGTCTGCGCGACCTCGACTACGAGCTCCTCGTCCACGGAGGGCGTGTGGAGACGGAGGCCGAGCTCGCGCGCCAGTACGCGGCCGCGGACGTGTTCGTGCTTCCGACGCTGGCCGACAACCTGCCGAACGCGGTGATCGAGAGCATGGCCTGCGGGACGCCTGTCGTGTCGTTCGCCGTCGGCGGGGTGTCCGAAGCCGTGCGGCACCTCGAGACCGGCTGGCTGGCGCGGGCCGGGGACGCCGAGGGGCTGGCGGACGGCTTGCGCGTGCTCCTCACGGACCCGGAGCTGCGCGAGCGCCTCGGCCGGCGTGGGCGCGCGGTCGCCGAGCGCGAGTACCGTGCCGACCTGGAGGCGCAACGGTTCCTGGAGCTGTACGAGGAACTCGCCGCCCGGGGTAGCGCAGGAGCATGCCATAAGGCACACCCGTCCTCCTCCCCACTGCGATCATAACGAGGAAGGACACGCGGGCGTTGCACGAAATGGCAACAAGTTTGTGACTTCTTCGCCGCTCGTCTCGATCGTGACGCCCTCCTACCAGCAGGGCGAATTCCTCGAGGAGACGATCGCCTCGGTGCTCTCCCAGGACTACGAGCCGATCGAGTACATCGTCGTGGACGACGGGTCGACGGACGGAAGTGTCGAGATCGTCCGTCGCTACGAGGATCGACTTGCGTGGTGGACTCAACAGGAGAACGCCGGGCAGGTGGCGGCCTTGAACCGCGGCTTCGCCCGCTCGACGGGCGAGTACCTGGCCTTCGTGAACTCCGACGACACCCTGCTTCCGGGCGCGGTCTCCGCGCTCGTGGCGGAGCTCGAGAGTGACCCGCGGCTCGTGCTGGTCTACGGCGACTCGGTCTACACCGACGCCGAATCGCGTCAGAGGGGGCCGCTCCCGTCCAGGATCTGGGATCCCGCCCTCATGGTTCGTCGCGCCGACAACCACGTCGTTCAGCCGAGCTCCATGTGGCGCCGCAGCGCCTGGGAGCACGCAGGCCCGCTGAACGAAGGCGGCTACTACTTCTTCGACTTCGAGTTCTATCTCCGCCTCTCCGCGCTCGGTCCCGTGCGGCGGATCGGGCGGCCACTGTCCACCTACCGGGAGCATCCGGGGTCGAAGACGATGGGAAGCGGCGTGCGCAAGGCGAACGACTACATCCGGTTTGCCGACGAGTTCCTCGGCGGAGCCGGGCTGCCGGAGGAGCTCCGACCGCATGCGCGGCGGGGACGCTCGAGCGCGTATCTCGCGGCCGGCGACTACCTCTACGACGAGCTCGACCTCTGGCGCGCGCGCCGGTACCTGTGGAGCGGTCTAGCGCTCCACCCGGGAAACGCCTCCCGGCGCTCGCTCTCGCTCGCTCTCAAGAGCCTGCTGCCGCTGCCGGTGGTGCGGCGGCTGCGGGCGCGGCGCCGTGGCTCGAATCGGGCTTGACGCGATCCAGGTCGCGCCGCGCGGCAAGGGCCACGCCCGGTCGGAGCGGCGGCTCGCGGAGGCGCTTGCCGCGCTTCGGCGCCACGAGGTGGTCGCGTTCACGCGCCCGGAGGGCGCAGAGGTCTTGGCCGCCTCCGAGGCGCACGTTCGCCTGATCTCCGAGCGACACTTCCTGGCCTGGCAGCAGTGGGGGATGCCGCGGGCGGCTCGGCGTCTGCGACTCGACGCCGTCCTGACGCTCACCGACCGCCTGCCGCTCTGGGACCGGCGCACGCCATACGTCGTCTGGCTCTTCGAGCTGCCGACCCACAGGATGGGCCAGCCTCGCCGTGCCTGGCAGCGTGGGAGCGACGCGTTCACCTCAGCCCTGTGGAAGCCGAGTCTGCGCCATGCCGCCCGCGTCGTTGCCGGCTCGCGGGCGACGGCCGGCGAGATCGAGACGGCGCTGCCGGCGCTCCGCGGTCGCGTCGAGGTCGTCTACCCCGGCCTCGACCCCGACTTCGGAGCGCGCATCCGAACGGTCGCGCAGGCCCCGGTGGCGGTGACGGGTCGCTACGTGTTCCACCTCGCCTCGGCGGACCCGCGCGACAACACCGAGACGGTCGTCGAGGCCTTCCAGCTCGCGCGCGAGCGCGTGCGAGACCCGCTCCGCCTGCTGATCGGCGGCAATCTCGGCGCTCCCGCAATCCGCGGGGAAGGCATCGAGCTCCTGGGGTACCTCGACGATGACGAGCTCGTCGAGCGCTACTCCGGGGCCGCCGCCTACCTCGACGCGACGCTCTACGAGGGCTTCGGTTACCAGCCGCTCGAGGCGATGGCCTGCGGAGCGCCGGTCGTCGCCTCGAGCGCCTCGTCCATCCCGGAGGTCGTGGGCGCCGCCGGCCTTCTCTGCGAGCCCAGCTCCGCGGAGGAGCTCGCTGCTGCGCTCGTGCGCGTGCTGGAGGAGCCGGATCTCGCCGACGAGCTGCAGCGGCGCGGCCGGGCGCGGGCGGCGGGGTTCACCTGGGAGCGAACGGCGACGAGATTCGCCGACCTCCTCGACGAGGTCGTCGTGTGATCGTCCTCCTGCACGGAGCACCCGCGTGGGGAGCGGTCGAGCGCTACGTCGAGGCGATCGCGCGCGGTCTGGGTGAGGACGCGGTTCTCGTCCACACGGGCAGCGAGCACTTCGAGGCGCTGCCGATCCGCACGATCGCGTTGGCGCCGGCGCCGGCGCCGCTCGTCGCCGCGCAGCTTGTGCGCCTCCTGCGGCGGCTTCGTCCGGCCGTCGTGCACGTGACGGACGTATGGCCGCCGGCGCTCGTCGCAGCCCGGGCCGCGCGGGTCCCTCGGCTCCTGCTCACGCATCACACACCGGAGCTGCCCCGAAACGATAACGTCGTCGGTCGCGTCTGGTGGCGTGCGGGCTGGGCGGCACGGCCGGAGGTGATCTACACCTCCGAGACCGACCGCGAACGCGACGGCCGCACCCGCCTGCGCACGCACGTGGTCGAGCTCGGGATCGACCTCGACCGGTTCGCCTCCGGTAATCCGTCGCTCCCGCAGGACGGGCCGCTCGTCGGGAACGTTGCGCGGCTCGCGCCGCAGAAGGATCAGCGCACGCTGATCGAGGCTGCGCGGCTCGTGCTCGAGCACCGGCCGGAGGTCCGGTTCGCGATCGTGGGCGAGGGCGAGCTGCGCGCCGATCTCGAGGCGCACGCCCGTGCCCTCGGCATCTCCGACCGCGTCCTCTTCACCGGTGCCCGTGAGGACGTGCCCGACGTGCTGGCCTCGCTCGACTGCTTCGCCTTTCCGTCGCTCTTCGAGGGGCTCTGCCTGGCCGTGATCGAGGCACAGGCGGCCGGAGTCCCGGTCGTTGCGACTCCGGTGGGAGGCATCCGCGAGACCGTCGTGGACGGCGAGACCGGGCTACTCGTCCCGCTGAGGGATGCGGCTGCGCTGGCAGAGAAGATCGAGTGGGTGCTCGGACACCCCACCGCCGCGGGCCGCCTCGCCGAGGAGGCGAGGCGGCGCGTCCGGGCGCGTTTCTCCGAGCGGCGCATGGTCGAACGGACGCTCGAGCTCTACAGCCCTCAGGGCGCTTAGCAGGAGACGGTGGCCGAGTTGTTCCCCTCGTTCGACTCGGCGACCTGGTTCCGCGCATCCGCGACCGCGGTGATCGTACGAACCGTCCGGCAGGGCGTCGGGAAGCTCCGCCCTTCGGAGTTGCCGGGATCGAGGCCGTTGAACGAGAACGAGCCTGCCCCGGTGATCGTCACCTCGTAGGCGCCGGCCTTCGCCGCCCCGACGTTCGAGACGGTGAAGCTCGTGGTCGAGAGGCTCGAGATGACGAGGTCGGGAAGCCCTGGAGGCGGTGGCGGAGGCGGAGGCGGAGGTGGTGGCGGAGGCGGCGGCGGAGGGGGCGGTGGCGGCGGCGGCGGTGGCAGTGGCGGCGCCGAGACGGTGACGAAGCAGACGCACTCGACGCTGTTGTTCTGCTCGCTGTACTCCGTGACGCGGTCGTCTGGGTCGACGACCAGCTGCACGCTGTAACGCCCGGGCGCGAGCCCGCCCGCTACCTGCCCGGTCAACCGCACCGGACCGCCGCGGCCCGACCTCAGCGGCACCGTCGCGACGGCGTGCGCGATCTCGCTGCGCTGCTTCCCCGTCACGAGCAGCGCCCGCAGGCTCGACGGCGGCGCGGGTCCGTCGCCGTGGTTTCGCAAGACCGCGCGGAGCTCGATCCTTCCACCGACTCTGACCGTCTTCTGAGCCACCTGCAGACCCGAGAGGACGAAGTCGGGGTACGTGCTCCCGAAGATCTTCCCGACCCAGGTGCCGTACGAGCCGCCGGTCTTCGCGTACTCGTGGACGATCCAGATACCGGTCGCCTCCTTGCCGTTGACGAAGTCGACGGAGGCCCCGGCGAGGTCGCCCCACCGGGTGGGACGCGGATTGCCCATCGAGTCTGCTCCCTGTGTCGTCGGCGCCTCGCCTTCCCTGAGAACACGCCCGGAGCGAAGGCTCGACTCGCCGTCGTACCAGACGTTGTACCGGGCGCCCGCATAGGCGTTCGGGCCGGTCCGGGCGTACACGACCGCAGAGTCGTAGTTCTTGTTCGTCTCGATTGCGGCCCATCCGTAGGAGCTGGTCGAGCCGGCGCCGATCCGGAGCTCCTGCGAGCCGCCGCTTCCGGGCAAGGGCACATCTGGAAAGCTCGACACCCAGAAGCGTTGGATCCGGACGAAGGCGCGGCCGGAGCTGTTTGCGTCGTTTGAGACGACGTAGAGGTACTTCCGCCAGACCGATTTGATCGGCCAGGTGAGGAGGTTGCTCATCGCGATCGTGTTCGAGGCCGCGCCGCCCTTCTGGAGCGCGTCGGCCGGCTGGGTCCAGGCGGTCGGGAGAGTCAGGAGCTTCCCGGTCACCGTCTGCGTCGGCTGGAGGAGGTCGGACACCTTCCAGATCACGAGCCCGTCGCTTCCCTCGCGGCTGACGAGGAAGCTGCCGCCCGGGTCCGGATGCGCGAGCGTCGGCTGGACGATCGAGCCCGGGACCGAGCCGTCGGGATTGCGGAAGCCTCCACTAGCCGTCGGATAGAGCCACCAGCCGCCGATCGTGGGCCCGACTCCCGCGGCCATGTCGTCGGCCTTGTAGAGCGCGACGTGCGGGTACGCTCGGTTGCCGTCGCTGACGGGGTTCGTCACGTCCACCGTGGTCGCGTTGATTCCGATGCTCGGGTAGTCGCCCATGTCGCCGGGCTTGTAGGGATCGTTCGTGGTGCCCCAGCCGACGGCCGCGTCCCACCAGTAGAGGTACCACCCGTGCGTTGGATCCTCGTCGACCGAGACGGCGACGGCGATGATCGTGCGGCGTTGCTTCGGCGGCAGTGTCGTGTAGCCCTTCTGGCCTCCGACGCTCGCCCGGTAAGCACCGGTCGTCGCGAGCCAGAACCGCTTCCGGTAGGGGTCGAAGATCGCCCGCAGGTCGCTGAAGGAGTCGATGTGGCCCTGCGAGTTCGGGCCGAGGTTCGCGCCGGTGATCAGCGGCTGGAAGAGCTGCGTCGCGCTCACGAAGTTGCTGGCGGACGGGTAGGGGCTCCCGTCTTTGGTGTAGTAGGCGACGCCGCTGACGAGCCCCACGACGACGTGGGTGCTCGAAACGGCGATCTGCGGGTCGGGTGGCTGGCCGCCGACGGTCGCGGCCCAATCGATCACGGGAGCCGGCGACTGTGCCTCGGTGAGCTGCGTGGCCCGAGGCACCGCGGCCCGCTTCGGCCCCTTGCCTGGCGGCGGCGCCTCCCCGCACAGCGACCGCTGCTCGCAAAGCTCCGGCACTCCGGGCAGGGGCCGTGCCGGCGGACGGCGGAGCAGGGAGCGCAGCTGCGTGGCTGAGATCTTCGGTCCCGCATGGGCGAGTGCTCGCCGGCCCACGTGCTTGCCCGGCTTCCGCCGGAGTGAATCGGACGGCGTCGACCCGGTGCCCGCGGCCGTCGCGGCCGCCGCGGCGAGCGCGACTCCCAAGAGCGCGACGCCCCCTCGTGTCCTCCACGACCGCACTGCCTCTCCTTCCGCGGTACCGGCGGGAGGTTACCGGGCGAAGGGGGACGCGGTGGGGGGCGCCGGAGGGAGCGGAGACCCGTCCGGCGGCTCTTCATGGATGGCTGCTACTTCGGCCGGCTCGTGATGTGCACCCGCGTGGTCGCGTCCTCCAAACAGTTCCCGCGGAGCGCGATCTGGCCGGTGGTGGTCGGGCCTTTGTACGAGATCTCCGCGTCACGATCGCCCTCGCGCTCACTGAAGAGGACGGTGTAGCCCGCTTCCTTCACCTGATCCCTGTACTCGTTGTAGGCCTCGGGCAGCTCAGACTCCCAGTAGCCCTCCACGACGAGCGACGGGCCGGCCTGCTGCTGCCTTGTGTAGGTCACCTCGCCCGGCTTTGGGAAGTCGGCCGGAAGCCTCGGCTCGGACTCGAGAGCCGAGGCCTTGCACGCAGACTTCGACTCGCTCTCCGACTCGTTCTTCTTTCCACCGCAGCCGGAGGCCGCGAGGGACGCCGCGAGCGGCAGCACCACCAGAAGCGTTCGCCGCATCTTCGATTCCTTTCTTCGAGGGATTACTGCGGCGTTCTAGCGATGCGAAGTGGGAATGTCAAGAAAAACCACAGAGTAAAAGATGATATCTAGAGCGCCTCAGCCTTTGGATAGGCGATATCACTCGAGATATCTCGACGCGCATACGCGACGAGGGTGTCGCTGAGCCCCGGAAGGCGGTCTGCCAGGCGGTCCAGCGCGCGTGCCGTGGGCGACGGGAGCCGCGCAAGACTCGCCGTCGGACCGAGGCGCTTGCCGACGATTGCAACGTCGCGGAACCCGGTCTCCTCGAGAAGCGAGCGCAGTTGTGCCAGGCCGAACAGCCGGACGTGCCCGAAGTCCTCCCCGTAGTGCAGCCGGTACTCGAGCGCGTCGGGATAGCGTCCGGCGAGCATCCGGAGCCGGTGTTTCCACCAGAGGATGTTAGGAGTCGTGAGGACGACGGCACCGCCCGGTCGCAAGACGCGGGCAATCTCGCGGAGGAAGCCTTCGGTGTCGACGACGTGCTCGATGATTTCCCCTGCGAGGACGATGTCGGCCTCGGCGTCGCCGAAGGGAAGGCGGGCTACCATCCGGTCGTCCTCGAAGCGGTTGACGTGGAAGCAGACGGGGTCGAGGCCACGCCGACGCGCGAGGCGTGTCTCCTCGGGGTCGATCTCGAGGCCCACGAGCTCGGCGCCTACGTAACGCCGGAAGCGCTCGAGCAGCAGGCCACGGCAGCAGCCGAGGTCGACGATCCGCTTGCCTGAGAGGTCGCCGTGGAGCCGTCGCAGGAGCCGGTGCATCTTCGTGTACCGGTGCTCGTTGTCGAGGAAGAACATCCGTTCATAGCCCCACTCGGGGCTGTACGGGATCTCGAAGAGCGCGTCGCCGGCCAAGGCAGCCAAGGATAGGCTGGCTTCGATGTGCGGGATTGCGGGGATTGCCGGGACGCCGGACTCCGCGCTCCTCGACCGCCTCGCTCGCTCGCTCGTACACCGCGGTCCTGACGGCGGCGCCGCCGTCTGCTTGGAGAACGTGGCCCTCGTCGCGCGTCGCCTCGCGATCCTCGACCTCGACGGCGGAGACCAGCCGATGGAGGGCGCCGAGGCGACCATCGTCTTCAACGGTGAGATCTACAACGCGCCCGAGCTCCGGCGCGAGCTCGAGCGCGACGGCGTCCGCTTCGAGACCGACCACTCCGATACCGAGGTCGTCCTGCGCCTCTACGAGCGGCTTGGATCGGCCGCGCTGCCACGGCTGAACGGCATGTTCGCCTTCGTCGTCCACGACCGCCGGCGCGGCCGGCTCTTCGGGGCGCGTGACCGCCTCGGGATCAAGCCGCTCTACTACGCGCAGCCGGGCGGTGCCTTCGCGTTCGCGTCGGAGCTGAAGACGCTCCTGCTCGTGCCGGGTATCGGCCGGGAGATCGACCGCGAGAGCCTCTTCCACTACCTGAGTCTGCGCTTCGTCCCGGGGGAGCGATCCATCCTCGCCGGCATCCGCCGCCTCCCGCCCGGCCACTGGTTCAGCTACGACCTCGGGAGCGGAGTCCTCGAGCTCGAGCGCTGGTGGCGGCTCCGATTCGAGCCGGATGCGGAGCCGGCTCGTGCCGAATGGAAGGCGCGGCTGCGCGAGGCTCTCAGGTGCGCCGTCTCGCGCTGGACGCTCTCGGATGTCCCGGTCGCCTGCTCCCTCTCCGGTGGCCTCGACTCGAGCTCGATCGTCGCTCTCCTCGCGCAGAGCGGCTTCGGCGATCTGCGCACCTACACGCTCGGGCTCAGCTCGCCCGAGGACAAGAGCCTGGACGAGCTGCCGCTCGCCCGTGCCCTTGCGGCACGCTACGGCGCACGTCATCACGAACTCGCGGTCGACGCGGACGAGCTGCTCGCCGACCTGCTCGCGATGGTGTGGTCGCTGGACGAGCCGTACGGCGGCGGGCTGCCGTCGTGGTATGTGTTCAGGTTCATGGCCGGCGACGTGAAAGTCGGCCTGACCGGAACCGGCGGGGACGAGCTGTTCGGGAACTACCGCCGCTTCGTTCCGTTCGAGCAGGGGCGGCTTGCGCGTCTGCGGCGGGGAGACGTCCGGCGCTACCACTTCGAGCCCTCGTACTACCTTCGCGACGCCGAGAAGCGAGAGCTTCTGGACACCTCGACCGAGGACACCTCCGCCTACCTCCAAAGGGTGTACGACGTGAGCGGAAGCTCGAGCTCCAGGGACTCGGTGCTCTACCTCGACGCCTCCACCCAGCTTCCGGACGAGTTCCTGCACATGACCGACCGCTTCTCGATGGCGCACTCGCTCGAGGCGCGGACTCCGTACCTCGATCACGAGCTCGTGGAGCTCGTCGCCTCGATACCGCCTGCGCTTCGCGTCAGTGCTGACGACCCGAAGGGGCTCCTGCGCGAAGCGGTTGCCGATCTGCTGCCGCGCGAGCACCTCGACGCGCCGAAGCGGGGGTTCGTCTTTCCGCTGGCTCGCTGGCTCCGCGGCGAGCTCGCGCCGCTGGCGGCGCGACTCCTCTCGGACGAGCATCTGGCTTCCCAGGGCATCTTTCGCCCCGGTCTCGCGGACCGCTACCTGCGGCCGCACCTGGAGGGCCGGCGGAACGAAGCCGAGCGGCTCTGGCCCCTGCTCATGTTCCAGCTGTGGCACCTGCTCTACGTCGAGGAGGCGCTCGAGGCTGCGCCAACCTTCGCCTGGTCGGACATCGCCGCTCCCGACGCCGGGTAGCCGGACCGGGCGGAGCTCCGCCGGGCCCGGCGAGCGAGCAGCGTCCGAACGAAGTCTTCATGCCCGTTGCGTACGCTTGACTGGTGCTCGGGATCTTCGGCGCAGGCCGCAACGGGTCGACGCTGCTCATGCGGCTGCTCGACGGCAGCCCCGACCTCTGGATCTACCCGATCGAGCTCCGCTGGCTCGAGGTTCGCGAGTCGGCCGCAAAGGAGTCGTGCGCGTTCGCCGACTGGGTGCGTCGCCAGCAGGAGGAGCTCCGCGAGGTCTACCTGAGCCGTCTCGAGGAGACCCTCCAGCCGGCGGCCGAGATCGCAGTCGAGGGCGAGACGCCGGAGGAGCGCCTGCGCTCCTATCTCGTGGCGGTCCGCCGTGCCTACGCGCCGCTGACGACGCCGCCGGATGCCATGCTCGGCTTCAAGACGATCGAGGTGGCCGATCCGGGCCGCTACGGGCAGCTCTTCCCGGATCTTTACTTCCTCCACCTCGTGCGAGACCCCTTCGCGAACTACGCCTCGCTCAAGCGCACGGACATGGTCGTGAAGAGGAAGCCGTTCTGGTTCCAGGGAGGAGACGTCCTGCGCACCTTCCTCGAGCGGCGCTGGCTCCCGCACGCACGCTTCCTGCTCGCAGCGCGCGAACGGGACCCCCGGCGGCATTTCGTGGTGCGCTACGAGTCCCTCACGGCCGAGCCCGCTCGGGTCGTCGGCGAGATCTGCGACTGGCTCGGGGTCTCCCCTCCGCCCGAGGCAGATCGCCAGACGGTCCTCGGTGGCCGGCGCCTGCGCGAACTGCCGAACCCAGCGCCCGAGAAGCCGACGGCCAACCTCCGTCCCGTCTACGACGACGTGGTGACCCCGAGGGAGGCGGAGCTGATCCGTCTCGCCACGCACTCACTCGCCGCCCGTCTCGGCTACGACGTCGGCTCGACCGGCGGCCGCCTCCGGCTCGCGCGCGACTGGCTCCCGCTCGACTCCTGGGAGACGATGAACGTGGACTCGCGGCTCGCCCAGGGGAAGGCGCTCTTGGCGCGCCGCGCCTACGTGTACCGGAAGCTCCTGTCCCCGTGATCGCGGTTCGGGCCGACGGCCTGCGCAAGCGGTACAAGCTCGGTCAGCGCGTCAGCTATCGCGTCATGCGGGATGCGATCGCTGACGCCTTGCGCCGTCGCGGGGAGGACACGGAGCGGTTCATCTGGGCGCTCGACGGGGTCTCGTTCGAGATCGAGCAGGGCCGTATCGTCGGGATCATCGGCCGCAACGGCGCAGGCAAGAGCACGCTCCTGAAGATCCTCTCGAGGATCACCGAGCCCACCGAGGGCACAGCCGAGCTGCGTGGCCGGGTGGGAGCGCTGCTCGAGGTCGGGACCGGCTTCCACCCCGAGCTGACTGGGCGCGAGAACCTCTATCTGAACGGGGCGATCCTAGGCATGCGGCGGGCGGAAATCGACCGAAAGTTCGACGACATCCTCGAGTTCTCGGGCGTCGAGCGGTTCGTCGACACGCCGCTGAAGTTCTACTCGAGCGGCATGAACGTCCGGCTCGGCTTCGCCGTCGCCGCCCATCTCGAGCCGGAGATCCTGATCGTCGACGAGGTGCTCTCGGTCGGCGATCTGCACTTCCGCAACAAGTGCCTCGGCCGCATGCAGGACCTGCGCGGCGAAGGCCGCACCGTACTGTTCGTCAGCCACGATCTGACCAGCATCCGCCAGCTCTGCACCCGCGCGCTGCTGCTCAACCGCGGCCACGTCGTCGACGACGGCTCGCCGGCGGAGATCACGCGGCAGTACGAGCGGATGTACCAGGAAGGGGTCGAGAACACGACCGGCGCCGCCGATCGCCGCCACCCGCCGAAGGGCTACCACCTGCGCCGCGTCGAGCTGCGCCGCGCCGACGGCGCGGTCAGCGGCCAGTTCGACGCCGGCGACGTCATCGACATCCACCTGTGGTCGAGCGGACCGGCGCCGGAGAACTCGTTCACCGCCGAGTTCAAGCTGTTCAACAGCGACGACGAGGTGATCAGCTTCGGCTCGGCCAACCCGGTGCGCTCCACCTACTACCGGTCCGAGCACGGGCATGTCGTC
>JBBQDZ010000030.1:0-17747 GCA_038320185.1 Gaiellales bacterium | reverse complement strand
TGAGCCGGGGATCGCGCTCGTCCCGTTCGAGCGGAACTGGACGACGCGGGTGTCGCCGGCGCGATCGGTGTAGTCCACGTAGAAGAGGTGGTTCTGTGCATACCGGGGGTGGAACGCCACCGAAAGGAGCCCCTGCTCGCCCCCGCTCTGGACCTTGCCGCGGATGTCGAGAAATGGCTTCGAGCGAAGCCTCTCGCCGACGAGGACGCGGATGACACCGGCCTGCTCGACGACGTAGAGCCGGCCCGGCTCGCTTCGCGGCGCGGCGACGTAGACGGGTGCGTGGAGGCCGGAGACGACTGCCTTGAGGCCGTAGGCCTCGCGCCGCGAGCTTCCCCCGGCCGGAGCCGAGAGGACGAGGACGCCGCAGGCGGCGCCGGCAAGAACGCGTGCGGGGCTCAGCGCTTCAGGAGCGCCCGGCGGAGCTCGTCCTCCTTGCCGGGCTGGAGGATCGCGAGCACCTGGTCGCCGGCCCTGAGCTCGGTCGTGCCGAGAACATTCTCTGCGTGCCCGTCGCGCATGACCGAGATGACCTTCACGTCCTCGGGAAGCTGCAGGCGATCGATCGACTTACCGGCGCAGGGTGCGTCCTTGTCGATCTGCACCTCGACGATCTCGAGGTTCTCCTTGCGCAGCTCGAGGAGGTGGATCAGGTCGTGCTCCGGCACCTCGTGTTCGATCAGGGCCATGATGTTCGAGGTCGCGCACACGGTCGGCGTGATCCCCAGCAGATCGAAGTGCGCCTGGTTGCGCGGGTCGTTCACGCGCGCGATCACCTTCGCGACCCCGTACTTCTCGCGCGCGATCTGGCAGATGACCATGTTGTCCTCGTCGTCGCCCGTCGCCGCCACCAGGATGTCCGGCGGGCGCGCGATACCAGCGTGCTCGAGGATGTGCAGCTCGGTCGCATCGCCGTGCTGCACCTGGTGGTCGAACTCGGCCTCGAGCTTGTCGAAGCGGTCCCGGCGTTGCTCGATCAACGTTACCTCGTGCTTGGGGCGGCCTTGCCCGTCCTGGAGGAGCACACGCGCCAGGTTGGCGCCCACCTTGCCGCCGCCTGCAATCAGGACGTACACGGGTTAGCCGGCGACTTTCACGCGCTGGATGTTCTCGGGAGGCGTGTACTCGCACGCGCGAACCGCATCGGTGAGCACCGAGATCGCGTTCGAGGTCGGGCAAACGGTTCGCAGGCCGCGGGCCGCGTAGAACTCGGCGCGCGCCGGGTCGAGGATGCGCACCACGACGCAGTTGATGTCAAAGCGCTTCTGCGCGACCTGGCCGATGATGATGTTCGTGTTGTCGCCGTTGGTGGCAACGACGACGGCGAGCGCGGGGTCGTCCTTGTCGTCGATGCCGGCCTCGCGCAGGACGTCGACATCCATCCCGTGGCCCACGATGTAGCTCCCGGCCCAGTTCTCGCCCAGGCGAGAAAAGGCCTCCTCGCGCTCGTCGATCACCGTCACGTCCCAGCCGGTTCGTTGGAGCTGCTTCGCGACGCTCGAGCCGACGCGCCCGCATCCGATCACGATTGCCTTCACCGGGTCAGCGTAGCTGAGCAAAAGGCGCTCACGTGCCCTCGCCATCCTCCTCGAGGACGCCTTGCGGATACGCGATCACCATCACCTCGCAGGGGGCCTTCCGCAGGACGTAGTCGACGGTGGGACTGAAGAAGCGCGATTGCCGGCGCCATCGCGGGGCGGAGCCGAGGACGATCAGGTCCGCCTCTCCGCGCTCGGCTTCCTGGACGATCGCGGCGCCGATCGTCCGTGAGCGGACGATCGTCCGCTCGAGATCGACGCCGTGCTCGCGCGCGAGCATCCGCGCCTCGACGAGCGAGGCGCCCGCCCGTTCCTCCTCGTCGAGCAGCTCTACTCCGAGCGCCTTGTCGAGCGGCACGCGGATCACGTGCAGCGCGCTGATCGTGCTTCCCTGCTCCTCGGCGAGCCGGATCGCCGTCGCGAGCACCTCCTCGCCGATGGGGCCGAGCTTCAGCGGCACGAGGATGCGGCCGTAGACCCCCTCCGCGGCGGGCACGAGGTCGGGCACCGCCGCCGGAACGCGCTCGAGAAGCGCCTCGCCCCCCGCGAGGCGAACGGAGACGAAGATTGCCGCCCCGAAGGCGAGCCAGATCGGACCGGCGATGCGGGCTGCCGGATGCGTGAGGAGCGCGGCGATCCAGATCGCGAACGTGAGCGGTGCGCCGACGAGCGCGGCGAGGGGCACCGGCGTTCCTCGGATCCTGATGTTCCCGGGCGCGCGAAAAGGCCGCGCAAGCGCGGGCTCCGTGAAGCGGAGACGGATGACCGCGAGCTGCGCTGCAGTGAAGGCGAGCAGCACGCCGAAGCTGTAGAGGCTCGCAAGGAAGCGCAGTTCGCGGCCGAACGCGTGCGCGAGCAGGAGCAGCCCGGACGAGATGACGACCGAGGCAGCGATGGCGATGGGCGCGATCAGCGTCCGCCGGTTCAGGACGCCGAAGGCGTGCGGCAGCATGTCGTGGCGGCCGAGGGAGTAGGCGAGCCGCCCGGCCCCCGACATCGAAGTAGCCACCGCGAACCCGAGCACGAGCACGCCGCTCAGGCCAACGAAGATCCGGATGGCATCGACGAGGCCGTGCGGGAGGTGTCCGTGGAAGGCAGCCGCGACCCCGACGAGCGGCGCGCGCAGCCACACGGTGCCGAGCGCCGTGGCCTGCCCCCCCGGCCCGCGTGGGTCCGCGTAGGTCGGATACGCCGAGATGCCGACGGCGCCGATTGCGAACGAGACGACGACGGCTGCGCCGATCCCGACGAAGAGGCTGCGTGGCAGCGTCTTCCCGGGCTCACGCGTCTCTGCAGCGAGGTTCGCGACCGTCTCGAGGCCCGTGTACGCGAGCATCGCGAGCGGCAGTGCGAAGGCGAAGGAGTGCCATGTGGGGGCAACGCCGAGATGGACGCCGCGGCCGAGCGCACCCGTCGAGAAGACGAGCACGAGGCCGAGGAGGATCAGGAGCAGGTGCACTGCGAGCGCGCCCGCGGCGAGCACCACGGCGATCCGATAGAGGCCGGGGCGGCGGAGCAGCCGGAAGAGGCCGACGCCGACGATCACACCGACGCCGAGCACCAGATCCCAGGGGCTGTGGCGGATCCCGTTCCAGCCGACCGCATGGCTCAGGTAGTGGGGGACGAAGAGCGCAGCGAGCGCCATCACGATCAGGTAGTCGAGGAAGAGCACCCACCCCGTCACGAAGCCCGCAGGGTCGTTGAAGGCGCGCCGGACGAAGGTTGCGGCACCGCCGGTCTCCGGGATCGCAGCGGTTCCCTCGGCGTAGGAAAGCGCGACCAGGAGGAAGAGGGCGCCGACACCGAGAAGCACCCACGGCGTGAAGCCGAGGGCGTGAACGGCCACGATGCCGAGGGCGAAGTAGAGCGAGGAGGCAATCTCGCCGTAGGCAATCGAGGCGATCGAGCTGACGCCCAGGCCCGGCCGGAGTCCCTGGAAGCGCCTCGGCATCAGGAGCTCATCGGAGCGAAAGGTACAACCGGCCGGCGCCCGCCAGCGCGATCGCCGCGCCCAGCAGGTAACCGGCCCGCCCGTGGACGACGGCGGTCTCGACGACCAGCGTCAGACCCAGGCAGACGACCGCCACGGAGACGATCGCGCTCGCGCGTGCTCTGCGCCTCACGCGGCTCGCTTGCCGGCGGCGACGAGCACGCGGGACGGACTCGACTTGAGGACGTAGTCGACCGTCTTGCCGAAGATCGGCGCGCCGGGCCGTGCGCTTCGACGCCTCGAGGCGCCGACGACGATGAGCTCCGCGTTCCGCCTCGCCGCCTCCTCGACGATCGCCGGCCCGGCGCGGCGGGCCCGCATCAGGCGCGTGATCGCGCGGACGTCGTAGCTCTCGACAAACGCCTGCGCGTCGTCCAGGACCTTGGAGGCGGCCTCCTCCTCCCCGGGCAGCGCGGCATCGAGCGGAAGATCGAGCGGCACCTCGAGGACGGTGACGACGACGACCCGCGCGCCCCGGTCACTCGCGAGTCGGGCCGCGGCGACGAGAGCCTCTTCCGACTCCGCCGTCCGCAGCACCGGCACGACGATCGTCCTGTACTCAGCGGTAAGAGACGGACCAAGCACGAGTGCCGGCGCACGCACGGTGTCCCTGAGCGGCTCGCGCAGGATCCGCCTGCGGTAGACGGCATAGCCCGTGAAGCCGATTGCGAGCCAGGCGAGGCCCGCCCAGCGCGGCCCCGGCTTCTGGATCACGACGGAGAGCCAGGCCAGAGCGGTGCCGAGTCCACCGAGGATCGCGAACAGAGGCCAGTCGACGCCGCGGATCCGCAGGTTCGGACGGGCCCGGAAGACGAGCTCCTCGTCGCGGAACCGGTACCGCATCGCGATGACCGACGCATGCGCGATCGTGAACGAGAGCATCGCGCCGAAGGCGTACATGTCGCCTAGGAAGGTGGTCTTTCCGGTCGAGATGACTGCGATCGAGACGAGGCCGGCAAAGACGACGAGCGAGAGCCAAGGCGTCTTGAAGCGCGGATGCAGGCGACGGAAGATCTCCGGCAGCTGCCGGTAGCTCGCCATCGCGTAGGTGATACGGGAGGCGCCGATGACGCCCGCGTTCGTCGCGATGAAGAGGATCGTCGCGGCGAGGACGCCGACGTAGACCTTCGTCGCCGAGAGCAGCGTGCCGTGGAGGCCAAGGTTCTCGACGAGGCCGAGGACCGGGTCGTTCTGGAATCCCCCCTTGTCCGGGGTCAGCCCGAGCCTCGTGACGTAGTGCCCGGCCTTGTCGAGATGAACCGGCAGCGCCGAGAGCGCAATCCACGGCAGGGTGAAGTAGATGGCGAAGACGGCGATCGCGACCCAGCTGATCGAGCGGGGGATCGCACGCGGTGGATCGCGCGCCTCCTCGGCGAGGTTCGAGACCGTCTCGATCCCGGTGTAGGCGATCATCGCGACCGGGATTGCGAGCACGAAGTTCGACCACGACGGCGCGATCCCGAGGTGGATGTTCGCCTGCAGGGTGTGCGGGCTGAAGATCAGCACGAAGCCGAGCCCGACGAGCAGCAGCTGCGTCGCGAAGTCGATGACGGCGAGGAAGATGTTGAGACTCGCGGCCTCCTTGATGCCGACGATGTTCAGTCCTACGAGCAGGACGATGACGGCGATGCCGCCGAAGATGTCCCAGGGGTTGTCCCGGAGCGGGCCCCAGAAGATCGACAGATAGTGAGGGACGAAGAACGCCGAGATGGCGATCGTGATCACGTAGTTCAACATCTGCGCCCAGGCGGCTCCGAAGGAGACGAGCTCGTCGAAGGCGTGACGCGCGAAGCTCGACGAGCCGCCGGCTTCGGGGAAGCGCACGGTACCCTCGGCGTAGGTGGCAGCTGTGGCCGCGAAGATCACCCCGCTGACGATGAAGACGATCGGGGTGAGGCCGAGCGCGAGGACGGCGGTGACGCCGAGGGCGTAGTAGATCGAGGAGCCGACGTTGCCGTAGGCGGTCGCGAAGAGCGCCGGCGTCCCGAGCACGCGCTCCAACCCCTGCTGCCTCCGCCGGCGCGGCACGCGGGGACTCTACGACTAGCGCTTCGCCTTCGGCTCCGCTTTAGCCGGGGCTCACGCCCCGGGACCCCGTTGGCCTGGCAACCGCAGCAATCGCTCCGCCCTCCGGGCTCCGCTCGAGTGGCGGGCTGCGCCCCCCACTGGCCCCCCGCGACCCCTTGGGCCTTCGGCCTTCAGGGACAGCAACGACCGGCAGAGCCGGTCGGGAAGAGCGTCTCTAGCTTCGGAGCGTTCGCCTTTGGGCGATCGGCAGTTCGCGGGCGGAGCCGGGCTCTGCCCGGCGGGGGCCCAGCTACGAACTAGGCAACGGTGGGACGCAGGCCCCGGTAAGCGGCCCCAGCCACAGTGCACGCTGCCGCAACCGTCCGGAAGGAGGGGGCTCACGGGGGAACCGGGGGGTTCCCCGTGCTAGTTCACCCATGGATTGAAACAATCAGTGGGATGATGAGGATCGCGACGATGTTCGCGATCTTGATCATCGGGTTGATCGCAGGGCCGGCCGTGTCCTTGTACGGATCGCCGACGGTGTCGCCCGTGACGGACGCCGCATGCGCGTCCGAGCCCTTGCCACCGTAGGCGCCGTCCTCGATCAGCTTCTTCGCGTTGTCCCAGGCGCCCCCGCCCGAGGTCATCGCGATCGCGAGGAAGAGGCCGGTCACGATCGTCCCGATCAGCAGGCCCCCGAGCATCCGGGCGTTGATGATCCCCACGACGATCGGGAAACCGATCGGAATCAGCGCCGGCAGCAGCATGCTCTTGATCGCGGAGCCGGTGACGATGTCGATCGCACGCCCGTACTCCGGTCGGGCGGTTCCCTCCATGATCCCCGGGATCTCACGGAACTGCCGCCGCACCTCGGTCACGACCTGCCCGCCCACGCGACCCACGGCCTGCATCGCGAGCGACGCGAAGAGGAACGGCATGAGGCCCCCGATGAAGAGCCCCGCGATCACCCAGGCGTCGCTGAGACTGAACGAGACGCCCGTCAGGCCCTGGTCGCCGAGGCCCGAGGTGTAGCTATCGAACAGGATGAGAGCCGCAAGAGCCGCCGAGCCGATGGCGTAGCCCTTCGTCACCGCCTTCGTCGTGTTGCCGACCGCATCGAGGGGGTCGGTGATCGCTCGCACGGACTCCGGCAGATCGGCCATCTCGGCGATGCCGCCCGCGTTGTCGGTCACCGGCCCGTAGGCATCGAGCGCCACGATCAGCCCGGTCATCGAAAGCTGCGCCATCACGGCGACCCCGACCCCATAGAGCCCGGCAAAATGATGCGCGACGAGGATCCCGGTGGCGAGCACGATCACAGGGGCTGCCGTTGCCTGCATCCCCATCGCGAGTCCCTCGATGATGTTCGTCGCGTGACCCGTCTGGGAGGCGCTCGAGATCGACTTCACCGGACTCCAGCGCGTCCCCGTGTAGAACTCGGTGATCCCGACGAGCAGGAAGGTGACGGTGAGACCGACGATCGCCGACACGTAGAGGTCGGTGAACGTGAAGTGCGAGTTGTCGAAGGCCATCGTGATCGGGATGAAGCCGATCGCCGAGAGCACGGTCGCGACGAGGACAGCGCGATAGAGCGCGTTCATGATCGAGCCGCTCCGACCGACGCGCGCGAAGAAGGTGCCGACGATCGAGGAGAGGATCGAGATTCCCCCGATCGCGAGCGGGTAGAGCTCGATGTGGAGCGCGGGAAAGGTCTTGATCGCGAGCAGCATCACTGCGACAGCCGTGACCGCGTAGGTCTCGAAGAGGTCGGCGGCCATCCCCGCACAGTCGCCGACGTTGTCCCCCACGTTGTCGGCGATCACGGCCGGATTGCGCGGATCGTCCTCCGGGATGCCCGCCTCGATCTTGCCGACGAGGTCGGCGCCGACGTCCGCCGCCTTCGTGTAGATCCCGCCGCCGAGCCGGGCGAAGACCGAGATCAGCGAGCCGCCGAACGCGAGACCGACGAGATCGTCGATCGCAGATTCGGGCGTGTTGTGCAGCCAGCCGGTGAGGGCCCAGTAGTAGCCGGCGACGCCGAGCAGCCCCAGCCCGACCACGAGCAGGCCGGTCACTGAGCCGGCGCGGAACGCGACGTTCAGCGCCGGGTTGAGACCATGCCTCGCGGCCTCGGCCGTGCGCACGTTGGAGCGCACGGCGACGTTCATGCCGATGAAGCCGGCCGCCGCGGAGAGCACGGCTCCGATCAGGAAGCCGATCGCGGTACCCCAGCCGAGCTTGTTGTAGAAGCCGAGCAGGAGGAAGGGGACGATCGCGACTACCGCAACCGTCATGTACTGCCGGCGGAGATAGGCGGCGGCGCCTTCCTGGATCGCGCGCGCGATCTCCTGCATCCGCTCGTTACCCGCGGGCTGACGGAGGAGCCAGAGGGTGAGCACGATTCCGTAGCCGACGGCCACGCCGCCGCAGATCAGCGCGAAGAGAACAGGATGGTCGCTGAAGAAGTTCATCAGATCGGCCCTCTCATAAAAATCGCGCCGAGGACGGGCCGGCGCGAGGGGTTTGTATCACAAGCTCGAGAGCCTAAACGACCGCCCGCACGGTCGCTCAAGCCGCCGGTTGTGACAGGTCAGACGCGGCCGGCGACGCCCCGCGATCTGGCCAGCTGCAGGATCTGCGAGCGCCCGACGGCGATCGGCCACGCAGCCGTCCCGTCGGCCGCGAAGAGCAGCCCGCTGGGAGTTCCGGACGAGCCCATCGCCGTCGCGACCCGACGGTCCTCGTCGAGCAGCGTCGTCGAAGAGAATCCCTCCGCCCGTACCTCGTCGGCAGGCCCGGAGGAGATCACGACGAGGCGTGGACGGTCGCCGCTTCGGTCCGCCTCCCACTCGAGGACGTCCGGGTGCATGTCACGGCAGAAGCCGCACGCCGGACTCCAGAAGAGGAACAGGGTCTCTTCGCCGGCGAATGTCCGGAGGTCGACGCTGCGCCCCCGGAGGTCGGGAAGCTCGGCCGACGGGATGGGCTCGCCGACCGGAATGCCCTCAGGCGGGGACTCCGACGAGATCCAGCCTCCGACGAGATCGCGGATCTTCTCGGGGCCGAGCGAGAGCCGGGAGGCGACGAGCCCACCGGCATCGACGACCACCGCGCTCGGTGTTCCGGTCCCCTCGTAGGCCCGATAGACCTCCCGATCCGGGTCGCAGAGGACGAAGTCCAGCCCGTGCTCCTGCGCCTTGGCGCGGCTGTCCTCCGGAGCTCCTGCGCTAACGACGGTAACGGTCAGGTCCGTCTCGTGCTCCGACTGCCAGCGGGCGAGGTCGGGCAGCAGCGCGCTGCAGGACACGCAGGCCGAGTCGGTGAAGACGAGCAGCACCGGCCGCGCGAGCGATCGCAGGTTCCCGAGCGTCAGGATCACACCCTCGACGTCGGCCAGAGAGAACTCCGGTGCGTAAGTCCCGACCTCGAGCCCTGGCTCCGGCGCCCCGGCGGCGCCTCCGCTCTCGAGCTCCTCGATCCGGTGCAGGAGCCGGCGCTGTACCGACACCAGGTGGACGCTCCCCGCCGCAGCGACCGCGGCGAGTGCGAGCGCTGCCGTTGCGACGGCTCCGGCGGTGTCAAGCCGTCCAAGCCAGGCTACTGCGCTCAGCCCCGCGTCGTTCCATCCCGCGGCGAGGACGAAGGCGGCGCCGGCGGCGAGCACGCCGTTGCGCCCCAGCGCACGAGGTCCCGCAGGCTCGGAGTGAAGCTGACCGAAGCAATGGCAGTCGGGCGTACGCCCGCGCGCGAGACTGGCGACGATCGCGCTCGAAAAGAGGAGGAGCAGCACCAGTACCGCGGCGGCTCCCCAGCGGGCCGAAGCAACCGGCACGAGAGCGGCGGCCGCGGCCAGCTCGGCGAGCGGAAGCAGGATCGCGAGCGGCGCCGCCAGCACCTCGGGCGCACCGAACTCCGTGGTTGCGCGGCGCGTACCCCGGAGGTCGGCGAGCTTCGTCGCTGCGGCCAGGGCAAACACAGCGGCAAGGGCGCACCGAACCAGGAGGAGCGCCAGGTCCACGAGCAGAGCTTAGCCTGCGTCGTCCTCCCCGGACGTGGCGCTTTCTTGCGCCCGAGGTCGCTCAGAACCAGCCTCGGCCGCGGCGGCCCGTGCGTAGGCGAGCTGGAGGTTGGCGATGACCGAGTCGAAGTCTCGCGCCCCTTCCTCGGGAAGGGCTTGTTTCAACACCGGCACGAGGGCTCTCAGCGCGTCGATTGCGAGCCGCGCCTCGTCGAGCTGACGGCTCTCCGGAGCCATGCGCAGGAACCCAAGCTGCGAGACGGTCAGGACGGTCTGCGTGAGCACGTCCGCCACCTTCAGGCGCCGGAACTGCTCCTCGAGCTCCGCCAGTAGCTCGCGCTCCTCGGAGGGACGCGGCTCCGACTCAGCCACCGACGACCTCCCGCCTGCGCACCTGCTCTGCGTAGATCTCCGCGAGCGAGGCACCCTCCTCGTGGCGCGCAATCTGACGCTCGGCCGCGTTCGCGGCGGAGACGGCGAGGAACGATGCGGCTCCGAGCTCCTCCGCGACCGGCAGCACCCACTCGCAAAGCTCCTCGAGGGCGGCACGGGCAGGCCTGACCCGGCCGGTGGACAGCTCGATCAGCTCACCAGCCAGCCCGTGACGGATCGCCCGCCAAAAGTTCTCCTCGATGAGCCTGTGCGGGTGCGATGGGAGGGGCTCCCCCTCGTCGAGGGCTCGCGCGATCCGCGCCGTCAGGGAGTAGGCGAGCGCGGCGAGCGAGATCGACTCCTCGAGCGACGGCTGCGCGTCGCAGATCCGGACCTCTACGGTCGGAAACGAAAGGTGCGGACGCACGCTCCACCAGAGCTGTGTGTGCTCGTCGACCGAGCCCGTGTCGTAGAGGAAGCGGACGTAGCGCTCGTACTCGTCCCAACCGCCGAACGCATCAGGGACCCCGCAGCGGGGGAACATCCGGGTGAAGATCTGCGTGCGCGCGGAGTGAAGATAGGTGTAGCAGCCCTCCACGAACGGTGAGCTCCCCGAGAGCGCGAGCAGCTCGGGAAGGAAGTTCCGGAGCGCGCTGCAGACCCGGACGGCACGATCAGCGCCGCGGATACCTACGTGCACGTGGAGGCCGAAGCTGTTGTTACGCCAGACGACGTAGCGGAGGATCTCGTCGTTGCGCCGGTAGTGAGGCGAGTCGATGATCCGCTGCTCCTGCCACGGGCTCCACGGGTGCGTGCCCGTCGCGCCGAGCGCGAGCCCGAGCGAATCTGCGAGCGCCGTCAGCTGCGCCCGGCGCTCCCCGGTGCGCTCGGCAGCCTCGGCAAAGCTGTCGCACCGCCCCGTTCGGACCTCGACCTCGGAGGCGATGAGCTCTCCGACGAGATGTGCCTCGAGCGGCGTTCCCCGCGCGGCCTCCTGAAGCTCCTCGAAGCGGTTCGAGAGCGAGAGCGTCTCCGGGTCGAGGACGGCGAACTCCTCCTCCACCGCGAGCGTGAAGTCGCACCCCGCCTCGTAGGCCTCGCGCGCGGTCCGGAGTTGCTCCTCCGGCGTGAGCCGCTGCGAGTCCCCCACGCGCGCGAACGTTACTGGAAGGGTTCAAGCAGCCTGCGCGCGACGCTCGGCCACGAATAGCGCTCCACGACCGCTCTTCGGGCTGCGGCGGCTAGCTCGGCGCGAGTGTCCACCGGGAGCGCGAGGAGCGTTCGGAGCTTCGTTGCGAGATCGTCGGCTGCACCGTTCCGGAACGAGACGAGGGGACGGAGCTCCGGCGGATAACCGGCGGCGATCGCCGCCGCCACCTCCGCAAGGCCGGAGTGCCGGGCGACGAGGGGAAGCGAGCCGGCGGCCGCCGCTTCCGCTGCGACCATTCCGAACGCCTCCGGGAAGATCGAGGGTACGACGGTTACGTCGGCGAGCGGCAGGAGGTGCGCGAGGTGGCGGTGCTCGAGCGGACCGGTGAAGAGGGTGCGCGGAGGCGCGAGCGCCTCGAGCGCGGCTCGATAGTCGCCGAAGCCCACAACGACGGCCCGAGCCTCGACCTTCCGGAGCGCCTCGAGCAGCACGTGGATGCCCTTGTTCCGAAGGAGCTTCCCGAAGTAGAGGACCGTCGGCTCCTCGGACTCGAAGAACTCCGCCAGGCGCTCGGCGTTCCCCTCGTCCGGCAGGCGCTCGTCGGCGTTCCCGGGGTTCGGCGGGTCCCGCCGCGCCTCCTCGAGCAGCCTGGCGAGAGCCTGGCGCCGCGGCTCCGGAGCGAAGCCCTCGACGTCCACCCCCGGCGGCACCTCGCAGACGTCGGTCAGGACGCCCACGACCTGCTCGAGCACCGCGCGGATGTGCTCCGTGCCGACATAGATCGCGGTCGAGGCGGTCAGCGCCTCGCGCGCCACGCCCGCGAGATCTGGGCGGTCGCGCAGCGCGTACTCGAGCTCGGAGCCGTGCACCTTCACGCCGAAGGGGATGCCTGTCGCCGCCGCGACCGGGCCGCCCATCAGGGCGTGGTTTGCGAGCACCAGGTCCGCGGGGAGGTGCTCACGAAGCGAGCAGGCGTTCGCGGCCACGTATGCCGCTCTCTCGGGTGCCGAGAGGTCGACGAGCCGTCGGGCCTCGAGCCCCTCATAGCGGTCGACGACGAACACCGGCAGCAGCCCCCCGGGCAGCTCGGGCCGCACCACGAGCGCGCCGCCGAGGTCGTACCGACTCGGGTCCGGATCCTGGCAGAAGACAACTACTTCGTGGCCGTCGCGGGACCACTCCCGTGCGACGGCACGCGTGTAGACGTTCGAGCCGGAGGTCGCGGCAAGCAGGTAGCCGTGCCAGAGAAGTATCCGCACGTCGGCCCGAGCCTACTTCGGCCCCGTCCGTGCGAGCCCGGCCCCGGCCCCTCTTTCCCCCGGGGGTCCCCCCTATGTTCTCCCCCGGTTCGAGCGTAGCGCCGAACCGCATACGGGTGTGCTCCAGACGCGTGACAGCTTCGAGACGGCGACCTACGTCAGATGGAAATACAGGGCGTGCAGGAGCTCCACCGCAGGATTCGAGGTGTGGACGGCGACGTCGTTAGGCACGTCGAGGAGCGCCTCGGAGTAGTTGAAGATGATCTTCACGCCCGCGCCGGCGAGATCGGAGGCGACGGTCTGGGCGCTCCCCGCGGGTACCGCCAGTACGCCGACGAGGATGTTCTTGTCGCGCACGACGTCCGGCAGCTGCTCGTATGGCGTGACCTGCGTCGTCCCGATCGGGCGGCCGGACTTCTGTGGATCGGTGTCGAGCACGGCCGCGATGTTGATCCCGTGCTCGGCGAAGATCGGCGAGCTCGCGATTGCCTGACCCAGCCGGCCTGCACCGATGAGCGCGATGTTGTGCTGCCCCTGTGTGCGCAGAATCTTCCGGATCTCCCCCAGTAGCGAGTCGATGTTGTAGCCGACGCCCCGCTTGCCGAACTTGCCGAAAGCGGAGAGGTCGCGGCGGATCTGGGTCGCGTTGATGTTCGTGTAGTCCGAGATCTCCTGCGAAGAGATCCGCTCCTTGCCCATCTTCCTCGCCTGAGTCAGCACCTGGAGGTACCGACTCAGTCTCGCGGCAACCCCTACCGTCAGACGATCGGACACGACGACTCCTTGCTCGAAGGTTTGTGACAACGCACAACGATACTGCCAGTCCGGCTCCTGTCCGAGCGGACTGACGTCACAAGCCACGGGTCTAGACGTGAGCTTGTGCGTCGAGTCTGCGAAGGAACGCGGCCTCGTGGATGTAGTACGTGAAGGCCTGCTCGCCGCCGATCTCGACGACCGGAATCAGCTCCCGGTAGCGAGCCTCGAGCCCGGGAACGCCCGTGATGTCCACCTCGTGCAGCTCGAAGTCCCGCTGCGCCCGGAGCGCGTGGAGCTGCGAGCGGGCCCGCTCGCAGAGGTGGCAGCCCTCCGCGTGGTAGAGGATAACCGTGGGGGAACCCGTGGTTCCCCCAGCCCCCTCCTTCTTCGCTCCTCTCTGCATCCCGTTGTGCGGCTCCCGCCGGGCAAGCCCGGCTCCGCGGGCCAGCCCCAGCGACGACTATGGATAAATGCCTCTGGTCACTGTTGCCTCGGCGACGCGCTGGACCGCGAGCCCGTAGGCGGCCATCCGCATCCCCGTCTGACGCTCCTCGTTCAGAGCCCAGGTCTGCTCGAACGCGCGGGTGACGATGTCGTCTAGCCGAGCGTTCACCTCGTCCTCCTTCCAGAAGTACTCCTGAAGCCCCTGGACCCACTCGAAGTAGGAGACGACGACGCCGCCGGCGTTCGCGAGGATGTCCGGCAGGATCAGCACGCCCATGTCCTCGAGGATCTCGTCCGCAGTCGGGGTGACGGGACCGTTTGCGCCTTCGCAGATGATCTTCGCCTTCACCTGCCCGGCGTTCTCGCCCGTAATCACCTGCTCGAGCGCGCAGGGAGCCAGCACGTCACAGTCGAGGACGACGAGCTCCTCGTTCGAGATCGCCTCGACCCCGCGAAGCCCCTCGAGCGACCCCGTTTCCCGTTTGTGCGCGAGCGCCGCCTCGACGTCGATGCCCTTCGGGTTGTAGAGGCCGCCGCCGGAGTCCGAGACGGCGATCACCGTCGCGCCGTCCTGGGCGAGGAACTTGGCGAGGAAGCTGCCGACGTTGCCGAACCCCTGCACGGCGACGCGCAGGCCCTCGAGGGAGAGGTCGCGTTTCCGTGCGACGTCGTGGATGCAGTAGAGGGATCCGCGCGCGGTCGCCTCCTCGCGACCGAGCGAGCCGCCGATGGTCAGCGGCTTGCCGGTGACGACGCCTAGCACCGAGTGGCCCTTGTTCATCGAATAGGTGTCGAAGATCCAGGCCATCACCGCGGCGTTCGTGCCGACGTCCGGTGCGGGAATGTCCTTCTCGGGGCCGATCTCGTTGATGATCTCGGTCGTGAAGCGGCGCGTCAGACGCTCGATCTCGCTGCGGGAAAGGGACTTCGGATCACAAACGACCCCGCCCTTGGCGCCGCCGAACGGGATCCCCATCAATGCGCATTTCCACGTCATCCACATGGCGAGCGCTTTGACCTCGTCGAGCGTGACGTTCGGGTGGTAGCGGATCCCCCCTTTCGACGGACCGCGCGCAATGTTGTGCGTGACACGGTGGCCCTGAAAGACCTGCGTGGCGCCGTCGTCCATCGCCACGGGGACCGAGACGGTTACCGCCTTCTTGCACTCCTGCAGGACGTTGACGAGGTTGTCGTCGATTCCGAACGTGGCCGCGACGCGGCGCAGCTGGGCGCGGGCAAGCTCGAACGGATTCTCGCGCAGATGCGAAGGCGCTTCGATCGTCGTCACCATGAGCTCCTTTTCCGGAGAGGAAGCGCGGCGAGTATATGGCCCTATTCCACGGTGAACAGGACGCTGCGGCGGCTCGCCGGACCGCCTGCGGTCGCGAACGCCACCAGTCGCAGGCGGTACGTCCCGCGCCGCAAGACCTTCCCGTCCGGGCCGTAGCCCGTCAATCCGAGGGCGGGGCGACCGGGGAGCACGTCCCGCAGCCGCGCGAGCAGGCCGAGGCGGCGTGGGCGCCGACTGGTGGTCCAGAGCTCGACGTCGAGGCGGCTCACCGGCTGCAGGGAAGTGGCGCCTCTGCGGGCGACCACCCGGCCGACCGCGAAGGAGAGGATCGACGGAGGCGTGAGCGACGGAGCGAACCGGGCCGCGCTCAGCCGGAGATCGGCCAGCAGACGCGGATGCGCCGGCCGGAAACCGATCACCCACGGCACGCGGGCCGTCGCGCCGCCGACGGGCGTCAGGAGAATCGAGCCCTCGGCGAGGAGCCCGCCGCCCGGCGCGTGAGTGATCCGGCCCCTGACCTCGAGGGCGGCCGCCCGTCCGGGCTCGATCTGGAGCCTCGCGGGGTGCACAGAAACGTGGACGACCCGCTTCAACCCTCCGCGGACAACGCTCGCGTAGACGATCAGGCGACGTGTCGAGACGTTCCTGACCACCAGCCGTCTAGGTCGTAGCGTGCCGGCGCCGACGGCCGGGCCGAGCGCAACCGCGGCGGGCGCGGTGGCGACCTCGACCGCCGCGGCGCGGCTGACGTCGAGTAACCCGGCTCCCTGCGCCGCGGCGGAGTCGCCGCTCACCGCACCGGCAGTCTCGAGCAGCAGGCTCTTGACCGCCGCCGAGTCGAGCTCGGGTCGCGCCTGGAGGAGGATCGCCGCCGCACCGGCGGCGAGGGCCGCCGCCGCGCTCGTCCCGTTCACGGTCCCCACGCTCGCGATGCCCCGACCGGTCGCGGGCTCTGCGGTCGTCAGCCCCACTCCCGGAGCGAGCGCCTCCGGCTTCATCCGGCCGTCGAAGGAGAGTCCCCGCGAGGAGAACGAGGAGACGCGGCCAGAGGCCGTGTTGCGCAGAACCCGCGGCATGCCGAGCGAGACCGTCACCGCCGCCCCGCGGGCAAGGGCCGCCAGAGCGACGCGCGCCGCAGCGGCGGGAAGGGAGGCGGTGGGAATCGGGACGCTCCGCGCCGTGCCGAGCGCGCCGGGCGGGACGTGGCCGCCGTAGAGGAGGACCGCGATCGCCCCGGCCTGCGCGGCATCCTGGGCGGTCGTCTCGGGTGACTCGCCGACGGGCGCGAGGACGACGCGTCCCGCGACGAGGCTGTAACCGTGCTCGTCGAAGAACCTCGGCACCGAGATGGGAGCGCCGCCGGCGGGGCCGCCGCCGCCCTCGAGGGTGACGACACGGCTCGTAACCGCTCGCGAAGGGGCCACGGACCCCGCGAGCGGGAGCGAGCGGTTGAAGAAGGGCTCGAGGTTCGACCGCAGCGAGACACGGATCTCGGCCGCCTGCGCCCTCGAGTCCGCGGCGCCCACCGTGAGGGCCGAGGGGGCACCTCCCGGAGCGGCGATGCTCCCGAAGACCGCGCCCGCCGGCCCGTCGTTGCCGGCCGGAGCAACCACGAGCGAACCCAGTCGCGTTGCGCCCGCAGCCGCGCGGGCGGTCGGATCGTCGGCAAAGGCGGCGAACGGGACCGCGAGCGGGACGAGCACGATCCTCGCGGCGTCCTCGGCGGCGCCGTCGTCGTTGGGGTCGACGGCCCGGTCGATCCCGGCGACGACCTGGTCAGTACGGCCGAAAATTGCCCAGGCTCCGTGTGCGTCCTGCTGCCAGCCCGCGACGCGGATCGGGAGCAGCGTCGCGCCGGGCGCAACCGCTTGGATCCCGCCGCCGCGACCAACGAGCAGGCCTGCTATTTCCGTGCCATGCCGCTCAACATCGCCCGTGTCGGGTCGCGCGCGCGCGTCGGCGGAGCGCGCGGTGCCGATGAGGTCGAGGCCCGGCTGCACGTGGCCGCGGAGGTAAGGATGGTTGAGGTCGACGCCGGTGTCGAGCAATGCGATCGTCACGCCGCGGCCGTCGAAGCCGGGAAGGGAAGCGCCGCTCCAGGCTTGCGCGGGCAGGCTTTCCGCCGAGGAGGACCCGGCAGGGTAGGCCGCGCGCACCGGGTAGACGCCGAGCACGTCCGGATCGTCTTCCAGGAGCGCGAGCGACCGCGCGTCGAGTGCCGCAGAGAACCCGTTGAGAACGTGCGCGTAGCGGAACTCCGGCCTGATCCGGGCGCCCTTGGCGGCGAGCCGCGCCAGCAGCTGCTGCTGGGCGGCGTAGGCCCCGGCGGTGAAGCGGCGCTCGTCCGCGGTCGACCGCGCGCCCATGCGGCCGATACGGTCGGCAAGGGAGCGAGCGCGCAGGATGACGATCATCCGGTCCCCGAGCGCCACCTGTGGCCGCGCGCCGAAGAGCCCACGCCAGCTCGAGGCGGCCGCGCGCAGGGTGAAGTGCCGTGCGCCGCGGCCGCCGGCGGCCGCCAGGAGGAGCGTCATCGCGACCGCGACGACGCTCAGCGTCGCGATCTGGTTACCCCGCCATCGCATAGGCGTCCAGCTCCAGATAGTCCGGATAGGGCACAGGGCCGGTGTACCGCGCGGCGGAAGCGATCATGGCGGCGTTGTCGGTACAGAGGTCGAGAGGGGCGAAAACCGCTCCGGGCAGCGCGGCACGAAGCGCGGAGTTCGCCGCGACGCCGCCCACAACCGCGATGGTGGCCGCCCCGACCTCGCGCGAGGCGGCGAGCGTCTGCTCGACGAGAGCCCGAACGAGCGCGCGCTGGTACGCCGCCGCCAGATCCGCGCGCCGGGCCTCGAGCTCGGTCGCCTCCAGAGCTCGCACGGCGTACAGGAGCGCGGTCTTCACCCCGGAGAAGGAGAA
>JBBQDZ010000029.1:0-17860 GCA_038320185.1 Gaiellales bacterium | reverse complement strand
CCCGTCGATGTCGATCCCGGGCCCGCCCACCATGAAGTCCGTGTGGATGCGCGAGTCGTTGACGCCGAGCTCGAGCTGCTCCTCGGCGCTGAGTCCGCGCGCTCCCTCGACGCCGAATGGGATGCCGCGGCCGAAGGCGATGTGCGAGGTGGCGTTCTCGTCGAACAGTGTGTCGACGAAGGTGATCCCGGCCCGGCCGACCGCCGAAGCGCCGTCGACGAGTGCGACCTCGCCGAGGCGGGCGGCTCCCTCGTCGGTCGCCATCTGGGCGCGCACGGCGTCCGCGCCACTCGCGGCCTCGACCGAGACAGCCCGACCGCCCTGGAAACGGATCTCGAGGTCGCGGACGACGACGCTGGAGCCCGGGAGGTTCAGCGGCTTCGTCGAGCGCACGACGCCGTTCGCGCGGCGCCAGTCCGGCGTCGTGAAGACCTCTTCGGTCGGCAGGTTCGGAACATGTCTGAGCCCGAAGGAGGTCGTGAACTCGGCCGCACCCCAGACGGAGCCCGTGTTGAGACCGACGGTGAGGTCGGTGGCCGGACCGCGGTAGTGGAGCGCATCGAAGCGGCGTGCATTGAGCTGGTCGGCACGGCGGACGAGGGTGGCGATATGCCTCCGCCAGGCCTCGACGGGATCTTCGGCCTCGAGCCGGACGGCGTCGGCCACCGCCTGCCAGAGCCGTTCGACGTCGGGCTCGCCGAAGACGGCACTCGCCCAGCCGGCGGTCGGAAACGAGACGATCGTCCAGTTGATCCGGCCGGCGCCGACGATCCGGCCCTGGGCCTCGGCGTACTCGAGCATCCGCGTCCGTCCCACCCGTCCCTCGTCGAGCCCGGAGAACAGCTCGGGCTCGGGATTGCCGGTGATCTCGAGGAGAGCCCCATCCTTCACGGCGAGATCCTCGAGTCGCTTCAGGAGCCAGCCTGGCGTGCGGGTAAGCGCGTCCTCGGAGCCGTGCTCGATCAGCTCTCGCTTGACGTGCTGATCGCTGTAGGCGACCTCGACGTAGGAGGCGCCGGCGTCCCACGCAGCGGCTGCGACTGCACGAGCGAGCGGGGCGTGCTCGACGAGGCACGTGATCTGGAGCTCCTGGCCCGCCTGGAAGTTCAGGCCAACGCCCACAGTGAGACGCGCGTACGCGTGCAGGCGCTCTGCGGGGTCCATCCGCTGACAATACCCGCCCGCGGAACGCCCCCAAGTGCCCGGCGATCTCACGCCACACCGGCTCCGGGAACGAGTACTCGGCGAGCGCGCGCGGGCGAGACCCGGATGCCGAACCTGGCCGCAGCGTATGTCGCCGCTGTCTCCTCAGCGGACGTCGGACGCGACGACGCCGACGATCCTGATCGTCACGCGACCGCGGTCGAGCGGAACACTTCGATCGTGGCAGCGATGCCCTCCGCGAGCGGTGTGGAGGGCTCGTAGCCCACCGTCGCAGCGAGCGCGCCCGCGTCGAGTGCCTCCGGAAACGGGAGCTGCGTGTCGTCGAAGGTGATCCGGCCCGCGGCTCCCGGAGCGGCGGCCTCGATCGCGGCCACGACCTCGCTCATCCGGCTCGACGGGCCGCCGAGGTTGAAGACCGGCGCACCCTCGGGCGCGGCGCGAGCGGCCGCTACGAAGGTCCGTGCAGCGTCAGCCGAGTACTGGAGTTGGCAGCGACCGCCGAACCCGATGTGGAAGGGCTCGCCTCTCGCGGCCGCCTCCATCGCGAGGGTCGGCCCGGCCGTCAGCCCGGTGTCCCTCCCCGGCCCGTAGACGACGTAGGGCCGCAGCCCCACGGTGCGGAGGCCCTCGTCTCGCCAGTAGGCGCGCGCGGTCTGCTCGTTCGCGAGCTTGAAGACTCCGTAGAGTGTCGCCGGCGAGCGTGCGTCATCGATCGCGGGGCCGTCGGCGGGGCCGTAGGCCGCGGCCGAGCTTGCGTAGGCGATGCCCGTCACCCCGTGTCGCCGCGCCGCCTCGAAGACGTTCGTCGTGCCGACTACGTTGACGAGCGCCCCGCGCGGAGGGTCTGCCTTGATCAGCGGGATGAGGAGCGCTGCCAGATGGATCAGGTGCGTGATCCCATGCACCTCGAGGATCCGCTCGAGTGCGGGGAGGTCGGTGACGTCGCCGCGGAGCGAGGTCACTGCCTCCAGTTCCTGCGAGGACATGACGAGCTCGAGGCGACTGCGGTCGTCGCCGAGATCCAGTGCGACGACCGGCACGCCCTGCCGGACGAGCGCTGCCACCGTCCAGGCCCCGATGCAGCCGAGCGCGCCGGTGACGAGGAATCGCTCGGCGCCCACTAAACGTCCTGGTAGACGGTGACCACCTCGGTGTAGAACTCGAGCGCCGCGCGGCCCTGCTCGTGCGGCCCCCAGCCTGAGCTCTTGATGCCGCCGAAGGGGACGTGAACCTCAGCTCCGGCCGTCTGTGAGTTGATGTGCAGGATCCCGGCCTGTAGTTCCTGCGCAAAACGCTGCGCGGACGCAAGGTTCGTGGTGAAGATCGAGGCCGAGAGACCGAACTCGACGGCGTTCGCGCGCTCGATCGCCTCCTCGATCGTCGCGAAGCGATAGAGCGAGGTGACCGGACCGAACACCTCCTCGCAGGAGAGGTACGCGTTGTCGCTCACTCCCTCGAAGACGGTTGGCGCCATTAGGAAGCCCTCGTCGTCCGGAACCCGCTTGCCCCCCGCGATGATCGACCCGCCCTGCTCGAGTCCGCGTTCGACAGCGGAGAGGATGTGCTCGAGCTGGCGTTCGTTGACGATAGGCCCCACCTCGGTCGCCGGATCGGCGGGATCGCCCACGACGCCGCGCTCGACCCGCGCGAGGAAGCGCTGCCTGAAATCGTCGTACACCGCCTCTTGAACGTAGATCCGGCGGGTCGCCGTGCACTTCTGTCCGGCCGACCAGAAGGCGCCGGCGTAGGCGGCCTCGGTGGCGCGGTCGAGGTCGGCGTCGGCGGCGACGATCAGCGGATTGTGGCCGCCGAGCTCGAGCTGGACCCGCTTGGCGAGCCGTGTTGCCTCCTCGCGAACCTCCCGTCCGACGGGGACCGAGCCGGTGAAGGAGATCGCGCGGACCTTCGGGTGGCGGACGAGCGGCGTACCGACCTCGGAGCCGCGGCCGACGACGACGTTCAGGACTCCCGGCGGCAGGCCGGCCTCGGCGAACGCCTCGGCGATGTGGAGACCGGTCAGCGGCGCCTCCTGCGCGAGCTTCATGACGACCGTGTTGCCGTAGACGAGTGCCGGGGCGGTCTTCCAGAGCGGGATCGCAGCCGGGAAGTTCCACGGCGTGATCAGTGCGACGACTCCGACCGGGCGGCGGACCGTGTAGATGGTGCCGCCGGTCGCCGACTGCTCGTAGAGCTCGCCCTTCGGCCGCCACGCCTCGCCCGCGAAGAAGCGGAGGATCTGCGCCCCGCGCGCGGCTTCCATCCGGGCCTCGCGGATCGGCTTGCCCATCTCCGCCGTCATGTCCTGTGCCATGCGCTCGACGCGGGCCTCGAGTGCGTCGGCGGCCTTCGTGAGGAAGGCTGCTCGCTGGGCTGCAGGGAGCTTCGACCAGAGTGGAAACGCGGCGGCGGCGGCTTCGACCGCCGCGTCGACGTCCTCCGGGCCCGAGGCCGGGAACTCGCCGACCACTTCGTCCGGACGTGCGGGATTGCGCTTCTCGTAGGTCTTGCCCGAAGCGCTCGGGCGCCACTCGCCGCCGACGTAGTTCGCCGCGGCGGGCCGTGCCGGGGCTTCGGTCACGAGCTCAACCATTCGTTTTGCTCCTTGCCTCGAGTAGGTCGGCAGCAGGTACGACGTCGTTCGAGAGTCTGCCGATCCCGGGAATGCGCACCTCGACCCGCTGCCCCGGCTGGAGCGCGACTTCGTCTGGCGGCACGAGTCCCGTTCCGGTCAGCAGCACCGTGCCTGCCGGGATCGGGTTGTCGAGCGCTGCGTAGGTCGCGAGCTCGGCGAAGGTGCGCCGCATCCGTTCGGTCGAGGTGGACGCCGAGAAGACGGTCTCGCCGCCGCCCCCGAAGATCCGGAGCTCGATCTCGAACGGCTCCGTCCAGTCATCCGGGAGAAGGATCGCGGGCCCGAGAGCGCACGCGCCGCGAAGATCTTCGCCTGGGGGAGGTACAGCGGGTTCTCCCCCTCGATGTCACGTGCCGTGACGTCGTTCCCGATCGTCACGCCGATCGGCAGGCCTCCCTCGCCGAGGACGAGAGCGACCTCCGCCTCCGGCACGGTCCAGCGAGCGTCCGAGCGGACGCCGATAGCGGCGCCGGGGCCGACGGTGCGCCGCCCCGCGGCGTCCTTCAGGAAGAGCTCCGGCCGCGGCGCGTCGTAGACGAGGCTGTAGACGTCGCGAGCTTCGATCCGGCTCTCGCCGAGTCGCGCGTCGCGGCTGCGCTCGTAGGTGACGCCCGCTGCCCATGTCTCCGGAGGCACGATCGGGACGAGGAGCTCCCACGGCTCTGGGAGCTCGAGGGTCTCCGGGTCGAGCGCCTCGATCGGGTGCGCAGACTCGCTCGCTCGCTCCGCGAGGCTGCCGAAGCGAATCGCGTCGAGGGTGTCGGGTGCCGCCAGCTCTGCGACCCGGGTCGGGCGCTCCGGGTCGATCGCGCCGACGCGCTCGCCCCCATCGGGGCCGCGAAACCGAATGAGGCGCCAGCCGCGGACGGGCCCGCTCAGAAGACGGCCCGCCCGCCGGAGATGTCGTAGGTGGCGCCCGTCGAGAACGAACAGTCCTCGCTCGCGAGCCAGCAGACGAGGTTTGCGACCTCGTCGGGTCGTCCCATCCGGCCGAGAGGGATCCGCTCCACCATGTAGTCGACGTGCTGCTGCGAGAGTCCCTCCAGGATCGGCGTCTCGATCACCGCGGGCGCGATGCAGTTGACGAGCACGCCCGTTCCCGCCAGATCCTTTCCGATCGCCTTCGTCAGCGCGATCACCGCCGCCTTCGAGGCGGAGTAGGCGGCGGCCATAGGGTTTCCCTCCTTGCCGGCGATGGAGGAGACGAGCACGATGCGTCCGTAGCCCCGTGCGACCATCCCGGGGATGACGGCACGGCAGGTGTAGAAGCTGCCGCCTGCGTTGATCGCCAGCACGCGCTCCCACTCCTCATCGGTGACATCGACCGTCCGCAGCGAGGCGCCCGGGATGCCCGCGGCGTTGACGAGCACGTCGATCGGCCCGAGCTCCGCCTCGACTCGGTCGACCGCGGCCGCGACGTCCGCCGAGCGGCTGATGTCGCCCGTGACGCTGAACAAGTTCGCGACCTCCTCGCGGTCGAGCACCCCGACGCGGGCGCCCCCTTCGAGCAGGCGCGCGGCCGTCGCAGCGCCGATCCCGCTCGCGCCGCCGGTGACGAGGGCCACCTTCCCGGTGAAGTCGTAGCGGTTCATCCGTCCCTACTCTAAGGCTCTGTGGGCGACAGCTCGAGCGGCTGTTTCCTCGGCGGATCCTCCACGGAGCGGTGGGAGCAGCGCGCCCGCGAAAGTAAGCTCTCACGGTGAGTTTCGACCCGCTGACCGACTACCCGCTGGGCACGCAGCGTCCGGGCCTTGTGGAGACGCCGAGTGGCCTGACGCTCGACGATGTCTCGCTCGAGACGCTCCGGTCGGGACGCCTGTCGGGCGAGGAGATCCGCGCGAGCGCCGAGACACTCGAGCGGCAGGCGGCTGTCGCTCGCGCGGCGGGTCGCGAGCCCCTCGCTGCCAATCTCGAGCGCGCCGCAGAGCTCGCGCGAGTTCCGTCGGAGACGACGCTCGACATCTACACCGCGCTTCGGCCCCACCGCTCGACCGCGGCGGAGCTCGAAGGGTGGGCTGACCGCCTGGACGGAGAGTTCCGTGCGCCGCTGACGGCGGCCTTCGTGCGCGAGGCGGCCGCGGTTTATGCGGAACGCGGACTTCTCGATGGGCGAGCAAGAATCCCGACGATCTAGGCGCTTCGTCGAGCGGGAGCGCCGCGAGCTGCGGCGGGAGGTGCTCATCTCGCCGCACCCGGAGCTTGGCCTCGTGGCCATGAACGGCCCGAACGACCCGGCGCCCTCGCTGAGGGTCGAGGGGGGTCAGGTCGTCGAGTTGGACGGTCGCGATGTGGGAGATTTCGACGTGATCGACCACTTCGTCGCCCGCCACGGCCTTGACCTCGCCGCGGCCGGGGAGGCGATGACGATTCCCGAGCTCGAGGTCGCGCGGCAACTCGTGGACGTCGACGCGCCCCGGCCGGAGCTCGTGCGGCTCTCGCGGGCGCTGACGCCGGCGCGGCTTGCGCGAGTCGTATCGCTCCTGGATCCCGTCGAGATGATGTTCGCGCTCAAGAAGCTCCGCGCCCGGCGGCGTCCCGCGAACCAGGCGCACGTGACGAACCTGAAGGAGAACCCCGCGCTCCTCGCAGCCGACGCGGCCGAGGCCGCCGCACGCGGTTTCGCCGAGGTCGAGACGACGGTGGGCGTCTCGCGGTACGCACCTCTGAACGCGATTGCCATCCTCGTCGGGTCGCAGACCGGGCGCCCGGGCGTGATGACGCAGTGCGCGGTCGAGGAGCGGCGGAACCTCCAGCTCGCGATCCAGGGCCTCGTGACCTATGCGGAGACGCTCTCGGTCTACGGCACCGAGGCCGTCTTCATCGACGGTGACGATACGCCCTGGTCGAAAGCGTTTCTGGCTTCGGCGTACGCATCCCGGGGCGTCAAGGTCCGATTCACTTCGGGCGGCGGCTCGGAGGCGTTGATGGGGCGCGCGGAGGGGTGCTCGGCGCTCTACCTGGAGGCTCGTTGCCTGGCGGCGATCCGTGCGGCCGGCTCGCAGGGAGTCCAGAACGGGTCGATCTCGTGCGTCGCGCTCATGCTCAGCCTGCCGGCAGGCGTCCGGGAGATCCTGGCCGAGAACCTCCTCGCTGCCTGGCTCGACCTCGAGGTGGCGTCCGGCAACGACGCCATCGCCTCGCACTCGGCGATCCGGCGGACGGCGAAGCTGATGGGCCAGTTCCTGCCCGGAACGGACTTCGTCACCTCCGGCTACAGCGTGATGCCGCGCTACGACAACATGTTCGGCGGCGGCAACTACGACTCGGACGACCTGGACGAGTGGCTCACGGTGCAGCGCGACTGGCAGGTCGACGCGGGGCTCGAGCCGGTTGGCGAAGAAGAGGTCGTCGCGGTTCGCGACCGTGCGGCGCGTGCGGTTCAGGCGGTGTTCGCCGGGCTCGAGTTTCCTGCGATTACCGATGCCGAGGTCGAAGCTGCCGTCTTCGCCCTCGACAGCCGTGATCTTCCCGATCGCGACCGGGTGGCGGACGTCACGGCCGCCGACCGGGTGCTCGCAGACCGGATCAGCGGAGTCGACGTCGCACGCGAGCTCGACCGGCACGGCTTTCCGGAGGTCGCCGAAGCAGTGCTCGGAATCCAGCGTCAGAAGGTATCCGCCGACTACCTCCAGACCTCCGCGATCATCGATCCGGACGGCACCGTAGTCTCGGCGGTCAACGACCCGAACCGCTACACGGGCCCTGGCACGGGCTACCGCCTCGAGGGCGAGCGCTGGCAGCTCCTTCAGGATCTGCCGCACGTGATCGATCCACGCACGCTGGCGAGCGGGGACGAGCAACCGACGCTTCTCGAGGAATTGCACGTTGCCAGTATCGGAAACAGATCGGACGAGGTCGTCGTCGCCGTGGGTCCCGCCTTCGGAGACGGCCTCGACGCCACCATCAACGGCCTTCGCCACGACGACGTCCTGGCCGCAATCGAGGCCGGTGTCAGGGAGGAGGGCGCGGAGCCCCGGCTCGTACGCGTCCGCCGTTCCTCCGATGTGGCCTACATCGGGCACGACGGCGCGCGCCTTTCGGGCTCGAGGATCTCGATCGGGCTCCAGTCGAAGGGGACGGCGATCATCCATCGCGCCGACCTCGAACCGCTCGACAACCTCGAGCTCTTCGGGATGTCACCGCTCTATACGCTCGACTCCTACCGGGCGATCGGGCGGAACGCCGCCGGCTACGCGCTCGGACGTCCGGTCGGGCCGGTCCCGACCGTAATGGACAACTTTGCCCGCACCAAGCTGATCGTCAAGACGACGCTTCTCCACGCGCGCGAGACGCAGGCGATCGTGGTGGGCGCGCCCGCCGTCGAAGTGGCGCTTGCGTCGCGGAAGTAGCGCGCCCCGATCGTCGTCGCGCCGGTAACCGTCAGCTGCGGCGCGAGGCAACGACGCCCACGAGCACGCCGGCCGCGAGCAGTTGAGTCCATGCCGGGAGGCCCCCGTCCCGGTGCCAGCCGCGCAGGCGATGACTCGGGAAGAGCTTGCGTCCGCCGGGGCGAGGGAGCGGCAGGATGTGCTCCAGGTCGGGCGCGGAGGCGCCGATAGCGCCGAGCAGGACGGGGCTCCCGGGACCGCGACGGCTCGCGAGGAGCGCGAGCAGTGCGAGCCCGGACAACAGCTCGAACCACTTCGAGGGGATGTCGTGGTGCGGGACGCGGTCGCCGAGGAAGTGAAGCACCGCGCCCAGTGCGGCGGCGCGGCCGCGGGAGCCTGCGAGCGCTCCGCCGGCCGCGCCGGTGGCAACGTGGAGCGAGACGATCACTCCGACTCCCGTGTGGCGCGTGCGAGCACCTTGGCTATCCGGACTTGCCGCCCATGCCCCACTGCCGCGGCGGCACGCCCTCGACGATCACCCAGGTGTGGTCGCGCAGGCCCTCGCTCGTCACCTCGCAGAGAGCGTCGGTGAGCTTCTCGATCAGCAGCGGCACCGTCTCATCGTTCACGCGCGTGTCATAGAGCTTCACCTCGATTAGCGGCACGGGTTCCTCCTTTGTCGCAGGGGGCCGAACCTATCACCGCCCGAGATGACCTCAGTCGACAAGCACGACCGCGCCGGTGACGTACGCCGTCCGCGATCGCGGCGACGATCCCTCGCGATGCGCCGGTGACGATCGCGGCTCTTCCCGCCAGCGGGTGCCGCACCGGCCGGCCGTCAGCGCTCGACGTGGGCCGAGCCTCCGTCGGGGCCGAGGACGAGATCCCGCTCGCGATCGGGCACGTGGTCGAGCGGCACCGGCGCCAATGCCTCGAAGAACGTGCAGCCGCCCTCCGAGGAGAGCTCGTGCTCGAGGCCGCGATTGACGACGACGACGTCCCCGCTCGAGAGTCTGCGGGTCTCGTCTCCGATCGTCACGTCGACCTCGCCCGCCACGATCGCCATCACCTGCTCGCAGTCCTCGTGCGCGTGGCGCGGGATCCCGGTGCCAGGCTCGTAGCTCACGCGGCAGAGCAGCACCTGCTCGCCGCCGATCGCGTTCAGCCTCACTCCTGGGACGAACGGGTGTGGATCGACCTCGTTCCAGGTGCGGAACGGCGAATCGCTACTGATCGACACGGAGGAAGCCCTCGCCCCCCGTGCTCGAGACGCTCGCGACCGACAGGTCCTCGTCGAAGATGACCCGCTTGCCGACCCGCCGCGGCTCTCGCTTCTCCTCGAGTGCGCGGAGCACCCGCTCTGGCGTCGCCGGGCATTCCGTGATCCACACTCCCACGGCATCGTGGATCGCGGCGCAGATAGCGGGCGGCTGAGCGTTGTTGGCCATTTCGCCGATCGCCTTCGCGCCGAACGGTCCCTCGTCGGAGGGGTTCTCGAGGATGACGTTCTCCATCTCGGGAAGCTCCTCCATCGAGGGCGCCAGGTAGGCGCCGAACTGGTCGCCGCGATGCTCCAGTTCGGGGTAGTACGGATACGTCGCCTCGAGCAGGCCCAGGCCGAGCCCCATCATGCCGCCGCCCTCGATCTGGCCCTCGACGAGCGTGGGGTTGATCGCGCGGCCGACGTCGTACACCTGGATCAGCTTCAGGACACGCACCTCACCCGTCTCGTCGTCCACTTCGACGTCCGCGACACAGGTGGCGTACGAGATCGCGGCGTGTGGCTCGCACTCGCCTGTGTCGGGGTCAGGCGCCGAGTACGGCTTCATCCAGGCGCCCGAGCCGGTGATCAGCTCACCGTGCGTCCACGTAGCGGCGGCGGCCACGTCGCTCACCGACAGCTTCCGGTCGGGAGCACCCCTCGCGGTCACCTCGCCGTCCGCGACCTCGAGGTCGGAGGGGTCGATCTCCATCTCCTTCGCCGCGATCTCGAGGATCTTCTCGCGCGTCCGCCGAGCCGCGACGGCGACCGCGTTCCCGCCGATGAACGTCCCGCGGGAGGCGAAGGTGCCGGTACAGAGCGGGGAAGAGTCGGTGTTGGAGTTGTCCATCGTCACCCAGTCGTAGGGCACGCCGATCGTGTCGGCGACGATCTGCGTATGGACGGTCTTCGAGCCCTGACCGATGTCGACGGTGCCGGCGAAGACGTCGATGCGACCGTCCGGCTTGACCTTGATCCAGGCCTGGCTCGGGTCACCGCCCTGGTTCATGCCCGTCGGGTACTCGATCATCGCGAACCCGCGACCGCGATGCTTCGCCATTACGCGCCTCCTCCGTTCGCTTCGAGATCGCCGACCTGCCCGGCGAGATGTTCCGGCAGGAGCCGGCCCGCGCGCGGCTCGTTCGTCATCGTCCGGTAGTTCTCGGCCAGCTCGACGCCCGCCGCATGGGCGGCCGCGAGCATCGTCGGCACGGCGGAGGGATCCTTCAGGGTCACACGCGTCGGGGCCGTGTCTCCGACCCGGTTGGCGTTCTGCAGGCGCAGCTCCCACGGGTCCATCCCGATCGCCTGCGCCACGCGGTTCATGTGCATCTCGACCGAGAATGACACTGACGTCACCCCGAACCCGCGCATCGCCGTGGTGGGCACGTGGTTCGTCCAGACGACGTAGGAGTTGAAGGCGATGTTGGGGATCGTGTACGCCCCCGTCAGGTGGAACGTGTGCTTCGTCGCTCCGTAGGAGGAGAAGCGCGTGTACGCGCCGGCGTCGTGGAGCGTCATCGTCCGCCGTCCGAGGATCCAGCCGTCGCTTGTGACGGCGTCAGCGATCTCGACGTGCCATGCCGCGCGTACGGAGGAGCAGAGGAACTCCTCCTCCCGAGTCCAGCGCCACTTCACGGGCCATTTCGCCTTCAGAGCGAGGAGCGCGCAGATCGTCTCGGTCGCGGTGTCGACCTTGCCTCCGAACCCGCCACCCACGAGCCCGCCCACGAACTTCAGACGGTTCAGCGGGACGCCGAGATGAGTGGCGACGACGCCCATCGAGAAGTACATCGCCTGCGTGCAGGAGTAGACGGTGAGGCGCCCGGTCGCCTCGGGGACGACGAGAGCCACCTGCGTCTCAGTCGGCGCGTGCTCGATTCCGCCCGGGCGGTAGACGCCCTGGACGATGTGGTCGGCTTGGTCGAAAGCACGATCGACGTCGCCCTTTCGGACGCGCCGCTCTTGGTGAGGCTCGTAGAAAAAGAGGTTGCCCTCGGGGGTCAGCTTCGGCACCTCGGGATCGAACGCCTTTCGGATGTCGAGAAACGGCTCGCGCTCCTCGAAGGAGACCTCGATCGCCTCGACCGCCGCCTGGGCAGCCTCCTCGCTCTCCGCCGCTACGGCCGCGATCGGCTGACCGCGGTAGCGCACCTCGTGCTCCGCCAGGAGTGGCTCGTCCGCGGGCACGCCGAGAGCCGCAAGATGGCCGACGACGTTCACCGGGACATCCTCGTGGGTGATGATCGCGTGGACACCCGGAATCCGCTCGGCGGCCTTGGTGTCGAGGTGGCGGACGAGCGCGCTGTGGTGCGGCGAGCGCAGTGCCTTCGCCCAGAGCATTCCCGGAACGCGTACGTCGTCGACGTAGACGGACTGCCCGGTGACGTGCTGGAGCCCGTCGTAACGGGGGAGTCTGGCGCCTACGGCCTTCATCGCAGTGCTCCGCGCGGGATTCTCATAGCGGAACCTCTCGGGATCGATGCGACGCCGAAGGCCTGACTGCTGCGGTTCCAGTCGTGATCCCAGACCCGGAGCGTGCTCATGCCGGGCTTCCCGGGATGACGACCTCGGGCTCGCCGGCCCCGTCCTGCGGCTCCGGTCGAGCTGTGTCCACCTCGCCGGCTGCGGCTGCGACGACCGCGTCCACGATCTTGACGTAGCCCGTGCAGCGGCAAAAGTGACCGCCGAGAGCGTCGAGCACGTCCACCCTCGTCGCGCCGGGCTTGCGCTCGACGAGTGCCGTCGCCGCCATGATCATCCCGGAGGTGCAGAAGCCGCACTGGGCGGCGTAGTGCTCATAGAAGGCGGCCTGGACGGGGGACAGGTTGCCGGGGTCGCCGAGGCCCTCTACGGTCTGCACCGAGGCTCCCTCGATCGCGACGAGCGGCGTCAGGCAGGCGCGCCGCGGCGCGCCGTCGATGAGCACGGTGCAGGTGCCGCAGCCGCCCTGCTGGCAGCCCGCCTTCGGGCTCGTGATCCCGATCTCCTCGCGCAGCGCGTAGAGAAGCGAGGCGAGTGGTGGACTCGCGAGCTCGTACTCCGCGCCATTGACCGTCAAGTTCATGCTTGCTCCTTCAGCTGGGCCAGCGCCCGCCGGACGAGGACCGGCAGCATCCTCTTGCGATACCAGGCCGAAGCGAGCGCGTCGTCGGCGAGCTCCACGTCATCGAGTGCCTCCGCGCCCGTCGCCTCGAGGCCCGCCCGCTCGACGGACGGCAGCTGGAGGGCGTGCGCACCAACGCCGCCCGCCGCGACCCGAAACTCGTCGCCTGGTCCGGTGGCTGCCGCGACCGCGAGGGGCGTGTAGGAGTGCGTGTGCGGGCGATCGAGAGCAGCCCAGGCGCCGCGGCGACCCGCGGTCTCGATCTCGATGTCGAGCACGAGGCGGCCCGCTCGCTGCGGGAGGAACTCCTCGACGGGCTCTGTCCGCTCACCGCCGGCACCCGCGGTGCGGACGCGCGCGCCGAGCGCGATCAGCGCGGCCTGGAGGTCTCCCCGCGGGAAGTCGGAGCCGCGCGGCGCGCAGAGGTTGCCGCCGACGGTGGCCTGCCCGCGGATCTCCAGGTCGGCCACCGAGCGCGCCGCGCTCCCGAGGGGTTCGAGTGCGTCCTCGAGCGCGGCCACCCGAACGGTCGCGCCGATGCGCAGGAGGCCGCCTTCCTCGGTGAAACCGTCCAGCCCGGCGCGGCCGAGGAGGAGGACCCGATCTGCGCGCACTCGCCCGGAAGTAATCTCCGCCATCAGGATCGTGCCGCCGCCCAGCACGGTCACGCTGCTGCCGTCCCCAAAGGCCTTGACGGCCTCCTCGAGCGACGCCGGCTGGAGAATCTCCTGCTCTTCGAGGGGCGCGATCGTCACAGGCTTGGATTTCTATGGCACCCTGGGCCGGCAGTCAAACCGGGTCGGGTCGGCTGCGGACAAGGCCCCTAGGGCTGATCGCCTCCGGCTTGAAGCTGAGGCCGCCGAGCCCCAGCTCACCATTCTCCGCCGCCGTCCTGTGCCCGCCCGGCGTCTCGGGCTCGGGTTCGAGCGGCTCCGGCGCGAGACGATCTGCCGCTGGCAGGCGCGGTGAAGTAGAGCTCGAGGTCGCGAGCCGCAGACCGCCCGGGGTGTGCAGACGGCGCTAGCTCTGGGTGTGCTCGCCAGTGCGAACAGGTGTCTTCTCGGCCGCCTTCGAAACAACGTCGGCGAGCCGGAGTGCGTAGTTCTTCTGCGCCTCTAGGAGCTGCCCCGCGAAGGAGAACGTCGACTCGACGACCTGCTTCGGGGTGGGTAGCTCCGCAGCGGGGGCGTCGCCTGGGATGAGCCCGACAGCGATCTCGCCCGCGCGGATGGAGAGGTCATGTGCCTGCTTCAGGGCGGTCAGGGTCTGCTGCTGAGTCTGCGAGATGAGGTTCGTCATCTCGGTGGTAGCGGTCATGCTGATCTCCTTAGGTCGCTTGGTAGACCAAGCATAGACGATTGGTCGAACGTGCATGACGGGTCGCAGACCTTCTTGAAGTGGAGGAACGAGTCAGGCGAGTCAGTGGCAACTCGCACGCCGAGGCCGTCGCTGAAGACGTAGAGGCGACCTCCGCGTGCGTCGATGAACCGCGGAGCGGCCCGTGAAGCGTCGATTCGCATGCGGGGAAGGCTAACTCTGCTCCCGCGGGTTCCCGCTCGGCTTGGTCCAGAGACGATGAAAACTTGCCTTGAGGTAGTTGGGCGCTTCGCGCGTCAAGAGCGAGTCGTGAAGCTCCGGTAGACCCGGATCAGCGCCTCCTTCTGCTCGGCTGAGAGGCGCTCGTCGAGTCGGATCGCCTCCTCCACGCCGACGTTGCGCTGCGCCGGTTCCTCGTCGAGCAGCCCGGCGCGTGCATAGACGCTCTCCGCCGAGAGCTTCAGCGCGTCGGCGATGCTCTTCAGCACGTGCGCCGACGGTCGATAGACCCCGCGTTCCACCTGGCTCAGATAGGCGTTCGAGACGTTCGAAAGCTCCGAGAGCTGGCGCAGGGAGAGGTTCGCGAGCGACCGCTGCAGGCGGATGAACTCGCCGAGGTTCCACGGATCGCCGTCCCCTGCGGCCAAGTCCCGAGGGTACCGTGCCGCTCCGCCGCCCACTCAGCAACCGATGAGCGCGTTCGTTCCGAGACCGGCACACACCGCCGCGAGGGAACGAAGCCCTCGAGCGAGGAGATCGCGGGGCGCCTCGGCTACGAGCCGCTCGACACGGCGCCGCTGCTTGCAGAGCTCGGCGGCTGAGCCTCCTGCTCGGGCTAGCTGGAGTCCGGCGGCCGGCTTGGCTTCGAAGGACGTGTCCGGGTACCTGTCTCCGTGGGGCAGTTTTCGTCGCACCGAAGTGTCACGCGTTCGTCACGCCGTTCTGACCTGCCGCGCCGTAGCGCTCAGCCATGCGGATCCCGCCTCAGAGCGACCCCAGAGGCGCCCCAGAGGACCGGGCGGGTACGAACTGGACAGGGGCCGGGCTCGTACGGACGCGTCAGCGCTTGACGATCAGCGTCGCGACCATGCCTCGGGCGCGGTGGTCTGCGATCGAGCACCAGAGCGTGAAGCGGCCCGGCAGCAGCTTGGCGGAGAGATCGGCGTCGGCACCGGGCGACAGTTCCCGGATCGCGTAGGTTCGCGTGCCGCCGGCGCGGCGGAGCCGCAGGTCGTGTGGATCCTCGCCGTAGTTGACGAGCTGGACGATCGCCTGGCCGGCCTTGATCGATGGTCGCGAGAGCGTCAGATGGAACTCGTCCGCGACGACCTGCACCCTCGCAGGCGGGGCGAGTGCCGCTGCGGGGATCGCCACCGCAAGCGCCGCTAGCACCGCGGCGGCGAGTGCCGCCCTGCCTGCGCTCACTTGATGAGAGCCGGCCGGGCGAACGCCTTCGCGTTCTGGATGATCGGTGCAGGGTCGGCACCGAGCCACTGCTCGATCAGACCGCTGTAGACACCGCGGAAGTCGGTGGTCGGGCGCAGGTTCCCCTGCTCGTCGAGGCCGCCCGAGAGCCCAGGGAACTCGCCGACGAGCCCGCTTCGCACCTGGGTGCCGATGAGGAGGCCGACGCCCGCCGCGCCGTGGTCGGTGCCCTGCGACCCGTTCTCCGCGGCCCGCCGCCCAAACTCCGACCACACGTGCACGACGACACGATCCGCGAGCTTGCGGGCCTCGAGGTCGCGCTGGAAGGAGAGGAGCGAGTCGGCGGTCAGCTTGATTCCCTGGGCGAGTCCGGTCGGCTGGTTCGCGTGGGTGTCATACATCCCGGGCGCGCGAAGCGCGACGCACCGGATAGGCAGGCCGACGGCGAGCATCGCGGCGAGTCCGGCCAGCCGGTGGGGGAACTCGTCCGTCGACTGCGGATAGGCGACAGGGCTCTTGACGGTGCTCTCGCCGTCGGTGCCGCTGAAGGGCTTCAGCTGGGCCCGTAGCCGGTTCACCTGCTGCGCCGTCTCGCCGGCGGCGCGAAGGCCCGCGTCCTTCGAACGGGCATGGACGGCGCCGAGATTGCCCACCGCGACCAGCATCTGCCGCTCGAGCGGCAGGGGGGCCGCGAGCTTCGTCGGCAGCGTGAACTGGTACTGATCGGGACTGTCGAGCGACGCGATCGGAACCTTGACGCTTGCGAGCGCAGGCTGGAGGCGGGTGTCGAGGGACAGTCCCTGGAGCGGGTTGTCGGGACTGCCGTTCACGTCGAGGAAGCGTCCGAGCCAGCCTGACTGGAGGCCTGGGTTGATCGCTCCGACCTCCCAGTAGTGGCGCGAGGTGAAGTGCGACTTGTCGGGATGGTCATAGCCGATTGCCGGCATCACGGCCATCTTCCCCTCGTTGAAGAGCGTCGAGAACCCCGTTGCCGAGGGATGCCAGAGGAGGCGGCTGTCCGCGGGGAAGGCGATGCCCTGGTCGTGCGGGATCGCGAGCCTCGGCCGAAGTGACCGGTAGCGTGGGTCCCCGTCCGGGAAGAGGAGCGAGAGCGCGTCGATGCCGCCGTCGAGGAAGACCGAGACGAGGACGCGGTCGTTCCCCGCGAGAGCCGCCGCCTTCGCGATTCCGTCGTCGAGCGCGGCCGCGGCGAGGCGCGTGCCGCCGTAGACCGAGAGGGCGAGACCCGCCGAGCGCGTGAGGAAGCTGCGACGCGAGAGGCCGGTACCGGCAGGGAGCGGCATGCCCGGCTCGATCGAGGGTAGGCCACGCCCTGCCTCGGCGACCGCGCGCCGGATCAGCTCGCTGCGGGTGTGGTCGTTGCAGTCGCAGGCGCTCATCAGCTGGTCTGGTAGTCGGGGGAGACGGCGATCAGGTGTCGCAGGGCGTCCTCGACGACGGCAGGCGCGTTGCCGTGCCCGCGTGCCTGCGGTAGCGCTGCCTTCGCGAATCCGAGCAGGAGCTTCTGGGTCTCCGGCGTGATCGTCGGGTTACCGAGAAATGAGCGCGCGCGCGAAAGGAGCTGCTTCGGGTCGCTTGGATGGTCGCCGCCCCCGCGCTCATCTGCACGGTAGGGCTCGAACGCGAGGGCGGTGGCGAACCAGCGCCCCCGGAAGGTCGAGGTGTCGAGCCAGCGGTCGTCGTTCCAACCTGCGACGTTCGGCGGGTAGAAGAGCCGCTGCCCGGCGAGCGCGTCGAGGCGCCACCAGAAGCTCGTGTCGACGCCGCGCCCCGCGGTGCGAAGGAGACCCGCCGTGTAGACCACGGGCGGTTTCGTCATCCGCGGGCCGTTGTAGAGGTCGGGGTGCTGCAGGATCGCCTCGACCACGGGCTGCACCCGGTAGCCGTTCAGGTAGAGCTTCTCGAGCGCTGCCTCCGTCTTCGGCCCGACCGCGGTCGGGACGAAGTAGCTCCAGAGCTTGCGTACGAAGAATGACGAATGATTCGGGTTCTCGACGCAGAGCCGGCAGGTGTCCTGCCAGTCGAAGGCGCCGGTCTTGCCGAACACCGTCTTCTGACCGTCGTCATGAAGGCGCGGCTCGTAACGGAAGTTGTAGTACGGCGTGCCCTTGTGCCGGTCGGCGCGGAAGCCGGTGAGCGCGCGCGCCTGCTCACGTACGTCATTCTCGGTGTAGCCCCGATTGACTCCGAGCGTGAAGAGCTCCATCACCTCGCGTCCGTAGTTCTCGTTCGGCTTCAGGCGCGAGTTCTGGACTCCCGAGAGCCAGACGAGCATCGCCGGGTCCTTGGTCACGTTCAGGAGGAGATCCTTGAAGGAGCCGAGCGCTCCGGCGCGGAGCGTCTGGTTCTGGTCGAGCATCAGCTGCTGCGACTTGACGCCCACAGTCGAGGTCGCGAACCAGTCGTGCCAGACGAGCGTCATCCGCTCGACGAGCGGCTGGTTTCCGCGCACCATGCGGTCGAGCCACCAGAGGTGGTCGTGGCCGACGGCGTCCGCCGGCGCCAGCGGGCGCCCCTTCTCGTCCTTCGGGTCGGGCCCTTCCAGTTTCAGCGCCGGCGGATTCGTGAGGCTCTTGACGGCGCCGGAGACGCCGAGCTTCGCAAGC
>JBBQDZ010000028.1:0-17893 GCA_038320185.1 Gaiellales bacterium | reverse complement strand
GCTGGTCGCCGACCTGCTCCATCCTTGAGCGAGGTCCCCGTGCTTGCCCGGACGCTCGTGGCAGAGGCGATCGGCACGTTCGCGCTCGTCTTCGCCGGTGCAGGGGCGGTCATGGTCGACGCGAAGACGCACGCCCTCGGTCACGTCGGAGTCGCCATCACGTTCGGGCTCGTGATCATGGCGATGATCTACGCCGTCGGGCACGTGTCGGGTGCCCACTTCAACGGCGCCGTCACGTTCGCGTTCGCGCTGACGCGCCACTTCCCGTGGTCGCGCGCGATCCTCTACTGGATTGCCCAGCTCGTCGGTGCGCTCACCGCCGCCGCGGTTCTTCGCGGCTCTCTCGGCACCATCGCGCACGTGGGTGCGACGCTTCCGTCCGGCTCGCAGGCCCAGTCGTTCCTCTGGGAGGCGGTGATGAGTGCGCTTCTCATGTTCGTCATCCTCGCCGTCGCCACTGATACGCGTGCGGTCGGCGAGGCAGCGGCCATCGCCGTCGGCGGCACGATTGCGCTCGACGCCATGTTCGGCGGGCCGATCTCGGGCGCGTCGATGAACCCGATGCGCTCGATCGGGCCTGCGGTCGTCTCTGGCGAGCTCCAGGGGCTCTGGATCTACGTGCTCGCGCCACTGCTCGGGACGTCGGTCGGCGGCATCCTCTACCAGTTCGTTCGCGGCGAGAACTCGCACCCTGCTGCGCTCGGCTGAGCGGCGCCGCTCGCGCTCCTGCGCCGGACGCTCGAGCAGATCCGGGAGTGCGAGCAAGGCTAGAACGCTCGGGACAGGCTTCTCCGACCGGCTACCCTCGGTTGGTGCCGGCTCGCTCCGACATCCGCAACGTCGCCATCGTCGCCCACGTCGATCACGGCAAGACGACGCTCGTCGACGCGCTGCTCTGGCAGTCGGGAGCCTTCCGCGCGAATCAGGAGGTCGCCGAGCGTGTGCTCGACACCGGCGACCTCGAGCGCGAGAAGGGGATCACGATCCTCGCCAAGAACACGGCCGTCCGCTACGGCGCGACCAAGATCAACATCGTCGACACGCCCGGGCACGCGGATTTTGGCGGCGAGGTCGAGCGCGGGCTGACGATGGTCGACGGGGTGCTGCTGCTCGTCGACGCGAGCGAGGGGCCGCTGCCGCAGACCCGCTTCGTCCTTCGCAAGGCGCTCGAGGCGCGCCTGCCGGTGATCCTCGTCGTCAACAAGGTCGACCGACCGGACGCGCGGATCGAGGCCGTCGTCGACGAGGTCTACGAGCTCTTCCTCGACCTGGACGCCGACGAGAGCCAGATCGAGTTCCCGATCGTCTACTGCAACGCGAGGGCGGGCCAGGCCTCGCTCGATCCCGACCCGGAGGCGCTCGAGGCCGACCTGGCGCCGCTTCTCGACCTGATCCTCGACCGGATCCCCGCTCCCTCCTACGACGAGGCGCACCCGCTGCAGGCCCTCGTGACGAACCTCGACGCGTCCGCCTACGTCGGGCGCCTCGCGCTGTGCCGCGTCCTCCACGGCACGATTCGCCGCGGACAGCAGGTCGCGTGGTGCCGCTCGAACGGGACGGTCGAGCGCGCGAAGGTGACAGAGCTCTACGTGACGGAGGCTCTCGATCGCGTCGCGGCCCAGGAAGCGGGGCCCGGCGAGATCATCGCCGTCGCCGGCATCCCGGAGGTGACGATCGGCGAGACGCTCGCCGATCCGGAAGATCCCCGGCCGCTGCCCGTGATCGCCGTCGACGAGCCCTCGCTTTCGGTCACGATTGGCATCAACACTTCGCCCCTGGCCGGGCGGGACGGCGACAGGGTGACGGCGAGTCTCGTCGAGGCCCGCCTGCGGACGGAGCTCGTCGGCAACGTCTCGCTGCGCGTGCTGGCGACCGAGCGGCCCGACACCTGGGAGGTGCAGGGTCGCGGTGAGCTTCAGCTCGCCGTGCTCGTCGAGCAGATGCGCCGTGAAGGGTTCGAGCTCACCGTCGGCAAGCCGCAGGTCGTGACCCGGCTCGTTGACGGCGTCCTCAGCGAGCCGGTCGAGCGCGTTTCGATCGACGTGCCGGAGGAGTACCTCGGCGTCGTCACGCAGCTCTTCGCGCTTCGCAAGGGCCGCACCGAAGCGCTCGTGAATCACGGCACCGGCTGGGTGCGGCTCGACGTCCTCGTTCCGGCCCGCGGTCTGATCGGCGTGCGCACGGAGTTCCTGACCGAGACGCGCGGTACCGGCATCCTCCATCACGTCCTGGAGGGCTTCGAGCCCTGGTTCGGCGAGCTGCGGACGCGGCCTACCGGCGCGCTCGTCGCCGACCGACTCGGGCGCACGACGGCGTTCGCGCTCTTCAACCTCCAGGAGCGCGGCTCCCTCTTCGTCGGCCCCGGCGCGGAGGTGTACGAAGGGATGATCGTCGGCGAGAACGCGCGTGCGGAGGACCTCGACGTGAACGCGACGAAGGAGAAGAAGCTGACGAACATGCGCTCCTCCACCGCCGACGAGCTCGTCCGCCTGATCCCGCCGCGGCCGCTCTCGCTCGACCAGGCGCTCGAGTACATCCGCAACGACGAGTGCGTCGAGGTGACCCCGTCGAACGTACGGTTGCGCAAGGCCGAGCTCTCGGCGCAGCGCCGCCAGAGCGCGACGAGCCGCAAGGCTCGCGGGTTGGCGCCGGTCTAGCCGTGGACGAGCAGCTGACAGCGGAGCAGCGCGACCGCCTGGTCGCTGAGCTCGCGGAGCTCGAGGGGCCGAGACGGGCTGAGATGGTCGAGGCGATCGCGGTCGCGCGCGGCCACGGCGACCTCTCCGAGAACTTCGAGTATCACGCGGCGAAGAACGAGCAGGGTCTGCTCGAGCGGCGGATCACGATTCTGCGCGCGCGTCTCGACAGCGCCGTGGTCGTCGAGAGCGACAGGTCGGGAGCGGTTGCCGTCGGCTCGCACGTACGGGTGGAGGACGAGAATGGGCGGGCGATGGAGCTCGAGATCTCGAGCCTCGGCGGCGCGGGGACGCTGTCGCCGTCCTCGCCGCTCGGCGCGGCGCTGCTCGGCCGGGCGGTCGGCGACACGGTGGACGTGCCTGCTCCGGGCGGCGCCTGGCAGGCGACGGTCGTCGAGATCCGACCTGCCTGACCGAACCGGCGAACGCCGGAGCGTCGAAGGCTGCATTCGCGCTCTCGCCGGACGCGTTGCCACGGTCTCACGCGTCGCGGCTCGCTAGGGCAGGAATCGGGCCGCTCGCGCGCGCCCATCGTCGAGCCGTTGCTACGCGAGGGCGCGCACCGCTCGCAAGGCTGCGTCGACGTCGGCCTCGCTGTTGAGGATGCCGGCGGAGAGCCGGGCGTAGGAGGTGCGGTAGGGCGTGACGGTCGCGACGATGCGGCGGCTGGCGAGGCGATCGACGACCTCGGCGGGCTCGAGCCCGCGGACGTCGAAGCAGACGATGCCGGCGGAGAGGCTTGCGCTTCGTGGCGTGTAGAGCGTCACGTGGTCCATCGATGCGAGGCCGGCCTTGAGCCGGTGGTTGAGGGCGTGGATCCGGGTAGCCACGCGTGCCTTGCCGAGCGAGCGCTGGAATGCGAACGCCTCCGCGAGCGCCCACCGGTGCTCGAAGGAGTGGAAGCCGCCCGGCGTGAAGGCGCCTGCCGGTGTGCCGCCGCCGGAGAACGACGGGATCGTCGGCTCGACCGCCCTCCAGCCGCGCCTGCTGCCCCAGACGATGCCCGTGCCGCGGGGGCCGAGAAGCCATTTGTGGCAGCCGGCCATGAAGAGGTCGCAGCCAAGTTCCGGGAGCGGCAGCGCCTCGACGCCGAGGCCGTGAACGCCGTCGACGCAGACGACGAGGTTCGGCGCGACGCGTCGGGCCGCCGCAGCAATGCGCCGCATCGGCAGCTTGACGCCCGTGCTCGAGTGGACCCAGGTGAGCGCGAGCACCCGGGTGCGGGGGTGGACTGCGCGGGCGATCGTCTCGACGATCGCGTCCTCCCGGGCATCCTGCGGCCGCTCGTAGAGCGTGATCTCGCGGACGCTGGCACCGGTGCGCGCCGCCTTCAGGCGCAGCGCCTCGAGCGTCGCGAAGAACTCGTGCGTCGTCGTCAGCACGTCGTCGCCGCGGCGGAGATCGAGGCCGTTGTAGACGAGGCCGATGCCCATCGTGGTGGAGTCGGTGAGGGCGACGTCGGTGGGCGCGACGCCGAGGTAGGCGGCTGCCTCGCGAAGGACCGCCGCTTCGAGCTCCGTCTCGTTCCCGTGCAGGTAGGTGACCGGGTTCCGGTCGAGCCCGCGGCGGTGAGCCTCGATCGCCTTGCGAACCGGCGCAGGGTGGGAGGCGAGCAGAAAGCCTCCGAGGTGAATCCAGGACGGGTCGAGGTCGAACTGCGAGCGGACGGCCGCCCAGCTGCGCGGCGCCGCCGGTCGGGCGATGGGCGCTTGGAGAAGCTCGCCGAAGCCGGCGGCGGCGAGCGTGAGGCCGCTGCGAACGAGGAACTCCCGCCGGTCGCCGGGCATGCCTCGACGCTATCGCGGCAGGCGTCCCGCCGCAGCGGTCTCCCCGCGGAGGCGCGCGGCCAGCTCGTCCGTGAGCTCGTCCCCACGGAGGCGCCAGCGCCAGTTGCCCTCGCTGCGCCCGGGAGTGTTCATGCGGGCCTCGCTCCCGAGGCCGAGTACGTCCTGCATCGGGACGATCGCGAGGTCACCGCGCAGCGACAGGGCGAGGCGGATGAAGCGCCAGTGCAGGGCGTCGTTCCCGGAGGGAAGGGCCCTCTGGGCATTGCGCCGCTGCGCCGGGGACGCAGAGCGCCACCAGCCCACGGCCGTATCGTTGTCGTGCGTGCCGGTGTAGACGACGCGGTTGCGCAACTTCGGCCCGAGGCGCTCCAGGTCGCCGGGCCGGCGAAACGCGAACTGGAGCACGAGCATCCCGGGCAGCCCGAGGTCGTCGCGGAGCTTCTCGATCGGAGGCGTGATCACGCCAAGGTCCTCGGCGATTACCGGCAGGCCGCCGAGAGAGGCGCGGACGGTGTCGAACAACCGGCGGCCGGGGCCGCGCCGCCAGACACCGCGCCGCGCCGTCCGCAGCCGCGCCGACACCGACCAGTAGGCGACGAAGCCGCGGAAGTGGTCGACGCGGGTGAGGTCAACGAGCTCGAGCGTCCGGCGGAAGCGCTCGATCCACCAGCGGTAGTCCGTCGCCCGCATTGCCTCCCAGTCGTAGAGCGGGTTGCCCCAGAGCTGGCCTGTCGAGCTGAAGAGGTCGGGCGGCACGCCCGAGACGACGCCGCGCTGGAAGAGTTCGGGCCAGGCGCGGTGGTCCGCTCCGCCTGGGGCGACGTAGATCGGCAGGTCGCCCACGAGTCGGACGCCCCGCTCCGCAGCGTAGGAGCGAAGCATCGACCACTCCCGCTCGAACCGAACCTGGTCTGCAAGCGCGCCCTCGCCCGCGAACGCGCTCCACGAGCCGGCCCAGTACGGGTGCCGCGCGACGAAGTCCTCGATCTCCTCGACGGTGACCCGGGCCTTAGGCGCGGCGAGCAAGCCCGGCCACCCCGCAAAGGCGGATGCGGCGCGATAAGGAGAACCGCTCGGGTCCGGCGGACCGAGCGGGAGCACCTGCCACCACGACTGCCCCGCCGCAGCCAGCCAGTCGACGAACCGGTGGGCATCCGGCCCCAGCCGCCCGTGCGGGAGCGAGGTCGGGTGCAGCAGAATGCCGCTCGAGCGGGCGAGATTCACCAATCCCCTGTTTACCGATGTGCCCGCACTGAAGCCAACGCCTGTCATGCCCCTCCCGAAGACGAAACGACCGCCCCGGATCCAGATCGAGGAGGTGTGGCCGCAGCTCGACTGCGGACGCTATCCGGTCAAGCGGTCGATCGGCGATTCCGTCGATGTCTGGGCGGCGATCTTCCGGGACGGCCATGAGGTGCTGGGGGCAGCGGTGCGGTACCGCCGGCCCGGGGGCCGCCACTGGCTCGAGGTGCAGATGGAGCAGGTCGAGCCCGATCGCTGGCGCGGGACGCTCACGCCCGACGCCTGCGGTCGCTGGTGTTTTGCGATCGGCGCCTGGGTTGACCGCTTCGCATCTTGGCGGCGGGAGCTCGCGCGCAAGGTCGATGCGGCCCAGCACGATCTTTCGAGCGAGCTCGCGGAGGGGGCCCTGCTCCTCGGGGTCGAGTCGCTGACGGTCGAGGAAGGTCTCGCCTCGCTCGAAAGCGACCGCTCGGAGTTCACCTCCACCACGGTTCTCGAGGTCGACGTCGACCGCGAGCGCGCCCGCTTCGGCTCCTGGTACGAGCTCTTCCCGCGCTCGTGGGGCGGGTTCAAGGGGGTCGAGAAGGTCCTCCCCGCCCTCGTCGAGCTCGGCTTCGATGTGCTCTACCTGCCGCCGATCCACCCAATCGGCAGGACGAACCGCAAGGGCGCGAACAACGCGCTCACCGCGGCCGCCCACGACCCCGGCAGCCCCTGGGCGATCGGCGGCAAGGAGGGGGGACACACGGCGGTCAACCCCGAGCTCGGCACGCTTGCGGACTTCAAGCGGCTTGTTGCGCGAGGGCGCAAGCTGGGAGTCGAGATCGCGCTCGACTTCGCGATCCAGTGCTCGCCCGACCACCCGTGGCTGAAGGAGCATCCCGACTGGTTCCACCGCCGGCCGAACGGGACCCTCAAGTACGCAGAGAACCCGCCCAAGAAATACGAGGACATCTACAACGTCAACTTCGACTCGGAGGACTGGCGCGCTCTCTGGGAGGCGCTGCGCGAGGTCATTTCGTTCTGGGTCGGCCACGGTGTGCAGGTCTTCCGCGTCGACAACCCGCACACCAAGCCGGTGCGCTTCTGGGAGTGGCTCATCCGGGAGGTGCGCTCCGAGCATCCCGAGGTCGTCTTCCTCTCGGAGGCGTTCACGCGGCCGGCGATGATGTCCACGCTCGCGAAAGCGGGCTTCAGCCAGTCCTACACCTACTTCACCTGGAAGAACACGAAGGCCGAGCTCATCGAGTACATGAACGACCTCGTGCGCTCGCCGCTGCCGACCTACTTCCGGCCGAACTTCTTCGTCAACACGCAGGACATCCTCCACGAGTACCTCCAGCGCGGCGGCCGACCGGCCTTCGAGGCGCGCCTCGTCCTCGCCGCGACGCTCAGTCCGAGCTACGGGATCTACTCGGGCTACGAGCACTTCGAGAACGTGCCTCTGCGGGAGGGGAGCGAGGAGTATCTCGACTCCGAGAAGTACGAGGTGAAGGAGCGGCAGCTGGACGGACCGCTGCTCCCGCTCGTCCGGCGGCTGAACGAGATCCGTCGCGAGAACGCTGCTCTGCAGCGCATCGAGAACATCCGCTTCCTCGAGACCGAGAGCGAGTTTCTGCTCGCCTATGCGAAGCAGTCCGGCGGGAACACCGTCCTCGTGGTCGTCAACCTGGATCCCCTAGAGGCTCGCGAGGGGGTGTGCGTTGTTCCGGTCGAGCTCGGCGTCCCGCCGGTCTTCGGGCCGCTGGAGCTCCTGAGCGGCCAGACCTTCGCCTGGCGTATCGGCCGCAACTACGTCCGGCTCGAGCCGGGGCAGAGCCACGTGCTGCGGGTCGCGGCGTGAGCGAACCGCTCCAAACCACCAGCGAGGCCTCTCAGCCCGGTCACTGGTTCGAGCGCGATCCCCTGTGGTTCAAGCGCGCCGTCTTCTACGAGATCCACATCCGCGGGTTCTTCGACGGGAACGACGACGGCGCCGGCGACTTCCGCGGGTTGATCGACAAACTCGACTACCTCCAGTGGCTCGGAATCGACTGCATCTGGCTGCTGCCGATGTACGTCTCGCCGCTGCGCGACGGGGGCTACGACATCGCCGACTTCAACGCGATCCATCCTGACTACGGCACCGTCGAGGACTTCCGCGCCTTCGTCGAGGCGGCCCACCAGCACGGGATGCGTGTGATCGCCGATCTCGTCATGAACCACACCTCGGCCGACCACCCGTGGTTCCAGGAGTCGCGCCGGAACCCGGCAGGCCCGAAGGGCGACTGGTACGTCTGGTCGGACACCGACGAGCTCTGGCCCGAGGCGCGCGTTATCTTCGTCGACACGGAGCCGTCCAACTGGAGCTGGGACCCCGTCCGCGGCCAGTACTACTGGCATCGCTTCTTCAGTCACCAGCCCGACCTGAACTACGACAACGTTGACGTTCGCGACGCCATGCTCGGTGTGCTGCGGTTCTGGCTCGACCTCGGGATCGACGGCTTCCGGCTCGACGCCGTGCCCTACCTCTACGAGCGTGAAGGGACGAACGGCGAGAACCTCCCCGAGACGCACGCGTACCTGCGGCGCGTTCGCGCCGAGGTAGACGCGAACTACCCCGACCGCGTCCTGCTTGCCGAGGCCAACCAGTGGCCCGAGGACGTCGTCGAGTACATGGGCGACGGCGACGAGTGCCACATGGCCTTTCACTTTCCCGTCATGCCCCGGATGTTCATGGCCTTGCGCCGCGAGGACGCGACGCCGGTCTACGAGATCCTGGGCCGCACGCCGGCGATTCCGGACAACGCCCAGTGGGGCCTCTTCCTTCGCAACCACGACGAGCTGACGCTCGAGATGGTGACCGACGAGGAGCGCGACTACATGTACGGCGAGTACGCGAAGGACCCTCGGATGAAGCTCAATCTCGGGATCCGGCGCCGGCTCGCTCCTCTGCTCGACAATGGTCGCGACGAGGTCGAGCTGATGCACGCGATCCTCTTCTCGCTCCCGGGCTCTCCCGTCCTCTACTACGGCGACGAGATCGGGATGGGCGACAATGTCTACCTCGGCGACCGCGACGGCGTCCGCACCCCGATGCAGTGGACGGGCGACCGAAACGGCGGCTTCTCGCGCGCTGACTTCGCCCAGCTCTACCTGCCGCCGCTGATGGACCCCGTCTACGGCTACCAGGCCGTAAACGTCGAGGCCGAGCTACGAACGCCCACGTCGTTCCTGCGCTGGCTGCACCGGTTCGTGGCGCTGCGAAAAGAGCATCCCGTCTTCGGACTCGGCACCTACGAGCCGCTTCGTGCGGCGAACCCGCGGATCTTCGCCCACGTCCGCTCCTACGAAGACGACGTCGTCCTCTGCGTCCACAACCTCGCCCGCTCGGCCCAGGCCGTCGAGCTCGACCTCTCGCGCTTCGAGGGTATGGTGCCCGAGGAGATGCTCGGCAGGAGCCGGTTCCCGCCGGTCGGCTCGCTGCCGTACTTACTCACGCTCGCTCCGAGGGGGTTCTTCTGGTTCCAGTTGAGGCAGCCCGATGACTGACGTCGTCGCGGCCCTCGCGGCCCTCGACGAGCAGGTTCTGATCGGCTACGTGACGGGACAGCGCTGGTTCGGCTCGAAGCAGCGCGAGGTCGCACACGCCCGCGTCGTGGACGCCGCGCTCCTGCGAAGCACCGAGCCGCTGTTCCTCTCGGCACTCGTGGAAGTGCGCTTCCAGCCGGGTACGCACGAGACCTACCAGCTGCTGCTCGGCGCACGTTTGGCGGCGGAGGGTTGGGAGGCAGGAGTCGTCGGAGAGCTCGGCGAGTGGGTGCTCTACGACGTGCTCGCCGACCCGGCGCTCGTGCGCGAGCTCGTCCACGCGATGCGCACCGAGCTGTGCCGGGAGACCGGCGAGGCGACGATGTCCTTCCACTCCATGAAGGGCTCGCTGGAGCGCGAGGCCACGCTCACGGATGCACGCGCGATCGAGAGCGAGCAGTCCAACAGCTCGATCGTCCTCGACGACGAGCTCATCCTGAAGGCGTATCGCCGGATCGAGCCCGGCATCAATCCGGAGCTCGAGATGCTGCGATTCCTGACCGCCCACGGGTTCGGGAACATCGCCGCCCTCGCCGGGTGGTACGAGTACGCGGGCGGGCCAATGGAGGCGACGCTCGGCGTCCTCCAGCGCTTCGTCCCGAGCGGCCTCGACGGCTGGGAGCTCGCCCTCGACGAGCTCGCTGCGAACCCCGAGCGGTTCCTCGGCCGTCTCCGGCGCCTGGGGGAGGTCACCGGGGCGATGCACACCGTTCTCGCCTCCGACTCGCAAGACTCCGCCTTCTGTCCCGAGGAACCGAGTGCCGAGTCGCTCGCGCTCCTGACGGCGACGATCGACGAGGAGATCGAGCGGATGTTCATGAGCCTTCCGGTTGACGAGGCGCTCGCGCCGCTCGCCGGTCGGGGCGAGGAGGTACGCGAGCAGGTTCGCCTCCTCGCACACGTGGGCCCGATCGGGCGCGTCATCCGCCATCACGGCGACTTCCACCTCGGCCAGACGCTCTGGGCCGACGATGACTGGGTGATCATCGACTTCGAAGGGGAGCCGGCCCGCTCCCTCGTGGAGCGCCGGCGCAGGCGCTCCCCGCTCCGGGACGTCGCAGGGATGTTCCGCTCCTTCGCATATGCGGCCTCCGCTTCGCAGTTGCTCCGGGGCGTCGAGCCCCCACCGGGGTGGGAGGAGCACGCCCGCGCCGAGTTCCTCGACGCCTATCTGGCGACGGTCGACTCGAGCCTCGTCCCGCCGAGCCGGGCCGGAGTCGAGCGCCTCCTGTCGGTCTTCGAGCTCGAGAAGGCGGTCTACGAGCTGCGCTACGAGCTGAACAACCGTCCCGAGTGGTTGCGGATCCCGGTCGCCGGGATCGTCCGGTTGCTCGAGCAACCGGCGGCGGTTTGAGCGTTCTCGATCTCGCGAATCCGCATGCCTACCTCGGAGCCCATCCGGCCAAGGGGGGCGTCGTGGTGCGCGCCTTCCGCCCCGAGGCCGAGCGGGTCGTCGTCCTTCCGATGGAGGTGGAGCTCGAGGTACGCGGCGGCGGGATCTTCGAAGGGCTCGTCCCGGGCGGGTCTCTGCCGCTCGACTACGAGCTCGAGGTGACCTACCCGACCGGGACTTTCACCTTCCGCGACCCGTACTCGTTCCCGCCCACGCTCGGCGATCTCGACCTCCACCTCGCCGGTGAGGGTCGTCACGAAGAGCTCTACAAGCGCCTCGGGGCGCACGTGCGCGAGGTCGACGGCGTCGCCGGGAGCTCGTTCGCGGTCTGGGCTCCCTCCGCGCTAGGCGTCAGCGTGGTCGGCGACTTCAACGGCTGGGACGGGCGGCTGCACCCGATGCGGGCACTCGGCGCCTCCGGCATCTGGGAGCTCTTCGTGCCAGGCACCTCCGAGGGGACGGCCTACAAGTACGAGGTCCGGAGCTCGAACGGGAGCCTTGTCCTGAAGGCCGATCCCTACGCTTTTCGCACCGAGGCGCCGCCGAAGACGTCATCCGTCACCTACCAGCCTCGGCACGAGTGGCGTGACGAGGAGTGGCTCACGAAGCGGGCACTGGCGGAGGCGCACGCGGCTCCGCTCTCGATTTACGAGGTGCACCTCGGCTCGTGGCGGCGAAACGTCCTAGAGGACGATCGGCCGCTCTCCTACCTCGAGCTCGCGGAGGAACTTGCGGCCTACGTGACCGACCTCGGCTTCACGCACGTCGAGCTGCTGCCGGTGATGGAGCACCCGTTTGGCGGCTCCTGGGGCTACCAGGTGACGGGGTTCTTCGCGCCTACGGCGCGCTTCGGGTCGCCCGACGACTTCCGCGCGTTCGTCGACCGCCTGCACGCCGCCGGGATCGGGGTGATCCTCGACTGGGTGCCCGCGCACTTCCCGCGCGATGAGTGGGCCCTCGCTCGCTTCGATGGCACGGCGCTCTACGAGCATGCCGATCCGCGCCGGGGCGCCCATCCCGACTGGGGCACGCTCGTCTTCAATTTCGGCCGTCACGAAGTGCGCAACTTCCTGCTCGCGAGCGCGCTTTACTGGCTGCGCGAGTGCCACGCCGACGGACTGCGGGTGGATGCGGTCGCCTCGATGCTCTATCTCGACTACTCGCGGCGGGAGGGCGAATGGGTGCCGAACGCGTTCGGCGGGCGCGAGGACCTCGATGCGGTCGCATTCCTGAAGGAGCTGAACACGGTCGTGTATGCGGAGGAGCCGGGCATCGTCTCGGCGGCAGAGGAGTCGACGGCGTGGCCCGGCGTCTCGCGACCGACCTACCTCGGCGGGCTCGGCTTCGGCTTCAAGTGGAACCTGGGTTGGATGCACGACACGCTCGACTATTTCCAGCGCGATCCGATCCACCGGCGCTTCCACCACCACCAGCTCACCTTCTCGCTCATGTACGCGTTCTCGGAGAACTTCGTCCTCCCGCTCTCGCACGACGAGGTCGTCCATGGCAAGGGCTCGCTGCTCCGCAAGATGCCGGGAGACCGCTGGCAGCAGCTCGCGAACCTGCGCGCGCTGTACGCCTACATGTGGGCCCACCCGGGTAAGAAGCTCCTCTTCATGGGCGGCGAGCTCGCACAGGAGCGCGAGTGGAGTCACGACCGTGCGCTCGACTGGCACCTGCTCGAGAGCGCCGAGCACCATGGCGTCCAGCAGCTCGTCCGCGACCTGAACCGCCGCTACCGGGCAGAGCCCGCGCTCTGGGAGGTCGATTTCGAGCCGGCCGGCTTCCGCTGGCTCGAGCCGAACGACGCCGCCGCCAACGTGATCGCATTCGCGCGCTTCTCCGCGGACGGAGCGCGCGTCCTCGTCTGCGTCTGCAACCTCTCGGCGCAGCCCCGGCCGGGTTACCGACTAGGCCTTCCGCGGGGCGGCCGCTGGATCGAGCTCGTCAACACCGACTCGGCCTACTACGGCGGCTCGGACGTCGGCAACCTGGGTGGGGTGGAGGCCGAGGACCGGCCTCGGCACGACCGGCCGCAGTCCGCGGAGCTGACGCTGCCGCCGCTCGGCGTGCTCTGGCTCGTGCCGGAGGACGCTGCGGCGCGGGCCGGACGCGTTGCAGCGACACCTGGCATCTGGTAGCACTGCCGACATGACAGCTCGCGTCGCGATCGCCTCGGTCGCGGCGGCCGCCTCGGTAGTGGCGATCGCCGCCGGCGCGCCTGCCGCGGGTCCGACCGGCACGTTTCTCATCACGAGCGGGCGGGACGGCGCGTCCTACCTCTACACGACGAGCGCCGCCGGCGGAAGGCCGCTCCGGCGTCTGACCCCCGGCTTCGCGTCCGGCTCGGAGCCGGCCTGGTCGGCCAAGGCCGGACGAATCGCCTTCTCGGTGTTCACAGAGGCCGGGACGGAAACGCAGGAGATCTGGACCTCGACGCCTAGCGGCGGCTCGCCCCGGCGCCTGACAGAGGGAAAGAACGACGAGAATCCATCCTGGTCCCCGAACGGGAGGTTGATCGCCTTCGTCCGCAACCGCTTCCAGCTCTGGGTGATGCGAGCCGACGGGACCGGGCAGCGGAAGCTGCTCTACGGGGTTTCCGACGCGCCGTCGTGGACGCATGATGGGAAGCGGATCGTCTACGGCAACAACAGCTTCCTCTTCAGCGTCTCGACCGCCGGCGGCAGGCCGAAGCGCCTCGGCAACCCCGTTCCGCAACGCCGGTTCGACCCCGTGGTCTCGCCGGACGGCACGCGGATCGCCTTCATCGCCGCCAAGGCGACCGGGAATGCAGACCTCTTTGTGATGCGAAGCGACACGACGGGCGTCGTCCGGTTGACGCGCTCGGGCGGGCTGGAGGGCCTCGTCCCGCCGGCCTGGTCGCCTAACGGCGAAACGCTCCTCTTCGTCCGCAGGGTTCCGCAGGGAAGGGAGGCGATCTTCGCCGTTCGCGCGGACGGGAACGGTGCGCCGAGGCAGCTGTCACACCCCGGTAAGCGTCAGCTCGACGGACGCGCGACGTGGTCTCCTTCCGGTTCTACGATCCTCTTCGCCCGGGGCCGCCAACTCTGGACGATGCCCGCGCGTGGCGGCAGCGCGCGCCTCCTGCGGCCCGTTCTCTTCTACTTCGGTCCGCGCTACTCACGCGACGGCTCCAGGATCGCCGTGGCGCGGGCGGGGCCGGGACGCAAAAGCGTCCTCGGTACGGGCACGACCGATATCTACGTTCTCGCCGCGAACGGGTCGAACCCGCGCAAGCTGACCTCGAACCCGGCGGACGACGTTCAGCCGGCGTGGTCGCCTGACGGGAAGGCGATCGCCTTCGTCAGCAGCCGCGACCAGGGGCCGAGGGAGAGCTACGGGTCGATCTTCGTCGTCAGGACGAACGGCATGGGGCTCCGACGTCTCGTAAGTGGCGCAGACACGCCGGACTGGTCGCCCGACGGGAAGCTGATCGCCTACACGGACGGTGCCGACGACGTTGCTCCGCACATCGCCGTCATTCGGAGGAACGGAACGGGGGCGAAGGACCTGACGACGGGCGACGACGACGACGCCGAAGGCCCCGCGTGGTCGCCCGATGGAACGCAGATCGCGTTCGGTCGCCGGCGCGGGGGCGTGTACGTGATGAAGGCCGATGGCACTGTCGAGCATCGGGTCGCGAAGAAGGGAACCTTCGGAGCCATCTGGTCGCCGGACGGGAAAGCGCTCCTTGTCCGCCGCGCGGGGGCCGACTACGTGCTCGACCTGGCCACCGGAACGCAGACGAAGGTGTACGAGGATCCGTGGGGATCCGTCAGCGACTGGCGCTGAGAGGCCCTAGTCGCTCGACTGGAAGAAGGAGGCGATCGCGCCGGCCGACCCGGCGACGGCGGTGACGGCCCAGAGCTCGAGCGCGACATCGACGACCCGCCCCGCCGGCGTCAGCGGATTCCTGATCTGCGAGGAGACCGTCAGCAGCTGGACGGTGGTGAAGAAGAGCGCCTGGCCGACCGTCCTCACATCCGTGCCCCTCGCATGCCGCTCGAACACGTAGATGAGCACCGTGCCGAAGGCGTCGATCACAAGGGTTGCGGCGAGGAGGAGGAGGAGCCTCGAGGTCACGCGCCGGTGGCGCTCCTCCCAGCCAAACAGGCGGCCGAGCTCCTCGCGGATCACGCCCCGACTATCGAGCGGGCACCGGACGTCGCGCCCCGGCCGTTAGGCTCGGCCGACCACCGACCTGCGGCAGCGAGGAGGAACCGATGCAGGGCCCGGCGTCGCAGGCCGACCAGTGCGACCTCGTCATGAAGGGCGGGATCACGAGCGGGGTCGTCTACCAGGGCACGGTGCTCGCGCTCACGAACCGCTACCGCTTCCGGAACGTCGGCGGCGCCTCGGCCGGCGCGATCGCGGCCGCGGTGACGGCCGCTGCGCAGTACGGAGAGCTCGTGCATCCGGAACGGGGCGGCTTCGCACGCCTCCAGGAGGTGACCGACTACCTGAAGGAGCCCGAGGCGGTCGCCGATCTGTTCCAGCCGCCGGCCGACGCGCGCCCGGTACTCGACCTGCTGATCGCCTTCGTGACCGGCCAGCGGCCGGTGCGGCAGCGGCTGCTGGAGCTCTCCTCGGCTGTGCTCGCATGGTCGGGCCTCGGCGCGCTCGTTGTCGTGCTCGGCAGCGCGTGGATCGGCCTGCTCGCCTACTCGGGGCCTGGGATCATCGGCGGCACAGGCCCGGCCCGCGCCGGCGTCCTCTTCTGGGTCCTGGTCGGGCTCACCCCGCTCCTGCTCGCGGTCCTGTATGCGCTGGCGCTCCTCGGCGCGTTCGCGCTGCTCGTGCGCGTGTTCGTCCGTACGGTGCGGGACAACGGCTTCGGGCTGTGCTCCGGCCTCTCCACCGGCGAGCGGCCGGCCCTGACCCAGTGGCTCCACGCGCGCATCCAGCGCTGCGCGGGGCTCGCCGAGGAAGACCCGTCCGAGGTCCTGACCTTCGCGCGGCTCGCGGAGCAGGACATCCACTTCCAGACCGTCACGACCGATCTCTCCGCGGGAAGGCCGGTGCGGCTTCCGCTCGACTCCGACGGTCAGTACCTCTACGACCCGACGGACATGGCCGCGCGTTTCCCGCCGGCGATCGTCTCGTACCTCGAGACGGCCTCCAGCGAGACCCCCTTCGCCTCGGTCGGGGGCCGCCCCCTGCGGCTTCTGCCCGGCGCCGAGCTGCCCATCCTCGTTGCGGCGCGGTTGAGTCTGAGCTTTCCGCTCCTCCTCTCGGCGATCAGGCTCTACTCGCTCGCGCCGCCGGAGCCCGGCTCGCTCCTCGCGCGCTGCCCGGTCGAGAGCTGGTTCACGGACGGAGGCGCCTCGAGCAACTTCCCGATCCACTTCTTCGACTCGTGGTTTCCGGCGCGGCCGACGTTCGGGCTCGACCTCCAGGGCCACCGGGCCGGCGAGCCGTTCGTGTACATGCCGGAGAGCCCGCTCGAGCCGGTGCCGCCGCGCTTTCGCAGCGTCGCTGGGCTCGGCGGCTTCCTCGTGGCGCTGGCGGACGCCGTTCGCAACTGGCGCGACACCCTGCAGTCGGAGCTGGCGGGCTACCGCGAGCGGATCTGCCACATCCGTCTCGATGAGAGCGAGGGCGGTCTCAACCTCAACATGCCGCCCGAGGTCGTCGACGGGCTCGTCCGGCGCGGGCGGGAAGCGGGCGAGCAGATGCTCGCCCGCTTCGACTGGAACCAGCACCGCCTCACGCGCTACCTGACCTTCATGGAGATGATGGAGCGCAACCTCCGTGCGGTCGGCGAGGAGGAACGGTTCCCTTCGTGGCGCGCGACCCTCGCCCGCGGCCGGTTCGAGGGCTACGCCTATGCCGAAGGGCACGACCCCGGCTGGTGGCCCTCGGCGGCCGCGGAGACCGGCGACCTCCTCGACGCCGCCGAGCACTGGGGCGCGGGCGGGACCGCGGGTTTCGAGACGGGACACGAGCCGCAGCCGACTCCTGTGATGCGGATCACTCCTCAGGTGTAGGAGCGCCCACCCCGGATACGGTGCCCGGGTGAGCGTCGCCGCGCCCTGGAGGACGCCGCTCGGTGCGCGACCGCTCGACGAGGGAAAGGTGGGGTTTCGCGTCTGGGCGCCGCGATCGGCGTCCGTGTCCGTTCGCCTACGCGGCGAGGATCGCCGGCTGGTGGAGGCAGGCGACGGAGTCTTCGCCGGCGTCCTCGAAGCCGCTCCCGGTGCGGACTACCTCTACGTGCTCGCCGACGGCTGCGCCCGGCCGGACCCCTGCTCGCGATTCCAGCCGGAAGGCATCCGCGGGCCCTCCCGCGTCGTCGACTCCTCAACCTTCGTCTGGAGCGACGACCGCTGGGAGGGCTTGGCGCTGCGCGAGCTCGTCCTCTACGAGCTCCACGTCGGGGCCTTCAGCGCCGAGGGCACCTTCGACGGCGTGGTTGCGCACTTGCGGGCGCTCCGCGACCTCGGCGTCACGGCGATCGAGGTGATGCCGATCGCGACCTTCCCGGGGAGGCGCGGCTGGGGCTACGACGGGGTCTACGCCTACGCGCCGCACCCCGTCTACGGTGGGCCTGAGGGCTTCGCCCGCCTTGTGGACGCCGCCCACGCGGAGGGGCTCGGCGTGAGCCTCGACGTCGTCTACAACCACGTCGGTCCCGGGTCGGAGGCGATCTCCGCTTTCGGCCCGTACTTCACCGATCGGCACACGACCTTCTGGGGCGACGCGATCGACTACTCGCAGGCCGCCGTGCGCGAGTGGGCGATCCAGAACGCGGAGATGTGGGTGGGCGACTACCACGTCGACGGGCTCCGTCTGGACGCGACACACGCGATCTTCGACGCCTCCGAGCCGCACATCCTGCGCGAGCTCGCGGAGCGTGTACGGGCCGCGAACCCGCGGGCGCTCGTCATCTCGGAGACGGAGACCGGCGACCTGCGACCGGTCGAGGAATGGGGCCACGACGCGCAGTGGGCGGACGCGTTCCACCACGAGCTGCACGTCCTCCTGACCGGCGAGCGAGACGGCTACTACGCCGGCTACAGCTCGCTCGAGGGGCTCGCTGCGCAGTACCGGCGGCTGCTGGCGTCACGTCGCAGGATGAGCCGTGACGTTTCCGCCCACGTCCGGGGACAGACCCTGGACGTGGCCCTCGGGGACGCGCGGCTCGCCGCCGACTTCGCGGAGCGCAAGGTCGAATGGACGCTCGC
>JBBQDZ010000027.1:0-18399 GCA_038320185.1 Gaiellales bacterium | reverse complement strand
TTCTTCTGGGGCTCGTTCGACCTCGCGCTCACGCGCTACTCGGGAAGGCCGGCCGATCCGCCGCCGGGAGCCGACCCGATCATGCGCGCATCCACGGATGCGGAGCAGATCGCCGCGGGCTGGTGGCCTGGCGACGGGCGTCTCGAGGTACCGACCTTCTTCGCCTACGCCTATCCCAAACCGGAGGGCATCGAGGACGCCGAGCTGCTGCCCGCGGGCGCGGCCTGGAGCGCCGACCTCGGCGAGTTCCTCCTCCCCTACGAGACCGTGCGCCGGGCGGAGGATCCTCGACAGTCGCTGCTCGCCTTCCTCCGGAGCACCTACGAGGCCGGGGCGCGGCTCGGACGCTGGGATCCCGCGCTCGTGGACTGACCCGGGACGGCTGCGTGGACAAGCCGCTGCGAGAGTCCTGCGTTTCGGCCGCGCCGCAAGCTCAGCGCGCAGGCGCGACGAGGCGCCTGAGCCGTTGCCGCTCAGCCGGGAGGTAGAAGCCGAGCGGGAGCAGCACGAGTGGGTAGGCGACCGTGAGGGCGGCGGCGAGGGCGAGCGGGGCGTGCACCGCCTTCCCGAGCACGGTTAACGCAACGGCTGTCCCGACAACCGTCACGACGCGCCGCCACTGGTAAGGCACGCGGTAGACGTGCTGTGCGTTCCAGGTCATGCCGAGGAACATCACGGCGTAGGCGGCGACGGTCGCGGCGGCCGCGCCCATCATCCCGTAGGGCGGGATCAGGACGATGTTCAGCCCCACGTTGACGATCGCGCCGGCACCCGTCACGACCCAGTTGAAGCCCGTCTTGCGCGCACGGCCGACGCCGATCGCCATGACGATGTAGCCGGCGAAGGCAACGCCGGAGAAGGCCAGCGGAGCGACGACGCGCGATGCCCCGTAGAAGGAGGGGTTCGTCAGCAGGCGTACGAGCCACGGCGACAGCAGGCTGAGCGCGAGCGCGAGCCACGACGCGACGAAGAGGAGATAGGTCAGGACGTACCCGTAGGTGCGGCGCGCTTCCTCGTCGTCGTCGATCGAGTACGCGAACGCGGGCCAGGCGGTCCGGAAAGCCGTGAGGAGGAGGACGATCGCCGACGCGATGCGGACGCCGATCGAGTAGAGGCCGACCTCGGTCTGGCTCGACAGCTTGACGAGGAAGATGCGGTCGATGAAGTTCACGGCCCAGAGGGCGAGCGCCGACGGCACGAGTGGCATCCCGAAGCGGTTCATCGCGCGGAAGAGCCGGCGGTCGAACTGGAGGCCGAGCTGCGCGCGCCGGTATGACAGCAGGACGAGGTAGACGACGAGCGTCCCGGTGAAGTTGCCGACGATCACGCCGAGCGCGCGGTGGTGCAACGCGACGACGAGCAGCACGGTGGCCCCGACGGTCACGAGCAGGTTCGCGAGCGTCGCCAGCACGAAGGCGACCGAGCGCTCCTCGACGCGGAAGAGCGAGGTCAGCTGGTCGTAGTTCATCTGCGCCCACAGACCGACGAATGCCGCACGGACGAGGCCCGAGCGCGAGCCCGTAGCGAAGAGGAGGTGTGAGATCGGCCCGGCGAGGAGGAGGCCGAGCGCCAGGCCGAGTGTCGCCATCGTCATCGTGAACCAGAAGGAGGTGCGTAGGACGAGGACGCGGGACGCCGGGTCGCGCGAGTCGAAGTAGAAGCGGAAGAAGGCGCTCGAGATCCCGAACCGCAGCAGGATCGTGAGCACCGCCGTGAGGGCGATCAGCGTCTCGATCGCCCCGTAGTCGCGCGGCCTCAGGTAGTGCGTGTAAAGCGGGAGCAGCAGGACGGCGAGGATCCGCGAGACCATCCCGCCGAGCCCGTAGATCGCCGAGTGCTTCGCGAGGCGCTTGATCTGAGCGCCGATCACGGCGGCGTCTCGATCGAGGCTCTGTGGCCGTGCGAGCGTGTGAGGCGTAGGTCGGCAGTGACGAGTGGCGCGTCGAGCGCCTCCGCCAGCGCGATGTAACAGGCGTCGTAGGCGGTGAGGTGTGGGCGCAGCTGCCAGATGCGGTCGAGGAGGGGCGTCGCGGGGTAGCGGCTGAGGGCGAAAGCGGCCAGATCGTCGACGGCCATTCCGGCCCGTCGCGAGGTCAGAGTGCCCGCTTGTGTCCAGCGACGGATCGTCGAGAGCACCTCGAGATCCAGGAGGTGCGGCGCGTGGAGACTCTCGGCCGCGAGGATTCGGCGGCTCGCCCACCCGCCCCGCTCGCCGGCGTCGACTAGGAAGTCGACGACGACCGAAGCGTCGACGACGATCAACGGCGGTCGCGTTCCTCGCGAATCAGCTCAGCCGAGGCTCGGGGGGGATTGACGAGCTTGCGCGACCGTACCCGCCGCACGAACTCCTCCATCGTCGGCGCCTCCGCCGACCGGCGGACCTCGGCGAGCAGGTACTCGGACAGCGACATCCCGGCCGCGGCGGCGCGAGCCTTCACCACGCGATGGATGTCGTCGGGCACGTTCCTGATCTGGATGTGTGGCATGCGTAGCACCGTAACACATGCGAATCGCATGCACACTACAGCCGCAAGTAGATCTCGACCAGGCGGGCCGCGATCCGATCCGCGTCGTGAACGCGCTCGGCGTACGCACGGCTTGCCGCGCCGACGCGCCGCCGTTCCTCTAACGAGGCCACGAGCGGCCGCAGCGACTCGACGAGCGTGTCCTTCGTAGTCGGCACGATCGGGACCTCGATGCCGAACGCCTCCTCCGTCCGCCGCACCGCCTCATCGTGGAGGAAGGTGACGACGGGCTTTCCGAGTGCCATCGCCTCGATCGCGAACATGCCGTACCAGCCCGCGTTCAGCTGGTCGACGACGATGTCCGCCTCCGCGTAGCGCTCGAGCGCCTGCTGGTGGTGAAGCCCCTCGACGATCTCGAGCCGGACGGAAAGATCTCTGCACGCTTTGACCACCGCGTCGGTCCCCTTGCGGGTTCGGCTCGAAGGCGCGTGCAGGACGACCGGCCGCTCGCGATCCGAGGGCGGCACGGGCTCGAAGCGGCGCAGGTCGATTCCCGGAGGGACGACTTCCGCCTCCGGCACCCAGCGCACGGCGTCGTAAGAGCCGACGATCTGAGCGTCGGCACGGGTGCCGTATGCCAATTCTGAGCGGGAGCGCCCGCGGATGTCGGAGCCGAGGAAGTGGTAGACGGCCTTCTTCCGCGCCGCCCGCAGGATCGGGAACTGGAGCGAGCGCGGGACGAGCGTCAGCCCGAAATAGAAGTGGAAGACGTCCGTTTGCGGCAGGAGTTTCGCGAAGGCCTGCCACTGCGTCGCCTGGCGGCGCAGGAAACCGCCGCGCCGATCGAGCGAGACGTCCGCTTCAGGATGCATCTTCTGACGCTCGAAGACGACGAGCCGCGCGTCGACGTTCCGGCGGCGCAGCGCCTGGACGTTCTCCCACGGAATCCCTGCGATGTTCGCCGGGCAGTGGAGCACTCGGAGAACTGCGGACAACCTGCTAACGACGGTTGCTAGTGTCCGTGACGTGAACCTCGTGAGGCGCCGGATCGCCGCCGCCGTCTGTGGTGTGCTCGGCGCCGGCGCGCTCGCGTCGGGTGCCCTGGCCGCGACGGCTGCGGGCGGCGTCCTGCGCCCCGCCGAGAAGCGGTCGATCGAGCGGCTGCTCGATCGTTTCGTCCCCGCGGCGGTGGAGCGGCAGCACCCGCTTCGGGCCTACGAGCTCGCAACTCCGGGCTTTCGCGCGGGGACGAGTCGAGCCCAGTGGGCGCGGGGCGAGCTGCCGGTTCAGCCGTATCTGGCACGGGGACGGCAGTTCCACGGGATCACGTTCGTCCACCGGATTGGCGGAAGGATCGTCTTCGAGCTGATGCTCCAGCCGCGCCCGGGCTCGAAGCTCGGGGCTATCTCTTTCTCCGTCGCCGTCGAGCGCGTCCGCGGGCGCTGGCTCGTCGACGCCTTCGCGCCCTCCGCAACGTTCGCGCCGCCCGGCTCGACCTCGCGCATCCTGGCGGCGCCCGACTACGGCCCGCACGCAGGACCGGATGACGCGAAGGGTCGGCTCGGGGCCGCTTGGCTCGCGGTACCCGCCGCCGTCGTCCTGCTCGTGCTTCTCGTGCCGCTCGGATTCCTCGGACGCCACTGGCTGCGCGAGCGCCGCGCGATGCGAGCGGCCGGCGGACCGGGCCCGATCCCGCCCGGGCCGCGTCGTGACGGCGGTCACGCGTCCCACTCGACCTGATCGAAGTAGCGAAGGGCCCGCCGGGTCGGTCTGGCGCGAACGGCCAGCGCGGAGAGCTCCTCCCCCGAGATCTCGCCGAGAGCGTGCTTGACCCCGAGGTAAGGCAGGTTCAGGTCCTCCTGGTAGACGATCGTCGAGATGCGCGGGTTGATCTCGATGACCTGCGGCCCGACGAGCTGGATGTTGAAGAAGTGCTCGATGCGGAGCTCTTCGGCGATGCGGTTCGCGAGCTCCATCAGGGCGGGGTCGTGGATCGTCTCGAAGTACATCGCGAGCCCCGCACGCATCGCCTCCCGCGTCTTTGGATGACCAAGGAGGACGCGCTCGCCGTCGGCGATGCCGTCGATCGTGCGCTCCTTTCCCTCTGCGAGCTCCATCACGAGCAGGTCGGGGCCGCCTGCTGCGGGTAGGAGGTCGACCGCCTCCTCCAGGCGCATCGCAACCGAGCCCGGGCGCTCGTGGAGGAGCTGGTGCGCGCGGTCGACGGTGGGATCGAGCACGCGAAAGCCGCGGGAGCCGGACGAGAAGACAGGCTTGAAGCACACCGGGCGGTCCGGATAGCCAAGCTCGCGGGCGGCCTGCGCCACCGCCTGCGCCCCGGCGACGCGCCGGAACTCGGGCGCAGGCAGCTCGAGCCGGTGCAGGAGCGCATAGGTCTCGGCCTTGTCGTTCGAGCGATGGATCGTGTCCGGGGAGGAGACGAGCACCGCCACGCCGTCGAAGCGCTCGCGCGCCCGTGCCAGGGCGAGCAGGTCGAACGAGGACTGGGGGAGGACGGCATCGACGCGCTCGGCCTCGCAGATCTCCAGGATCGCATCCGCGAAGTGCGGGTCGTCCCCGGCCGGGACGCGATGGAAGCCGTCGCAGAGGTGCGCCCCGATCGCCCGCTCGGACATGTCCGTCCCGACGAGCCGGACCGGGCGCTCTCCGTTCTCACGGAGCGCGCGCAGGAGCGCAGCGGTCCCGGGTGCGCCCGAGGCGGAGACGAGGACGGTGATCGGTCGCGGCTTGGTCAAGGTCAGGCGAGGTCGATCCGGTCCGCTGCGAGCTGCTCGACCCGGCGCTCCCGCTCCGCGTCGAGCATCGCCAGCATCGTCTCGCGCATGCTCGCGCCCGGATAGACCCAGATCTCCGGGTGGGTGAGGAGCTGGAGCCAGGCGAAGCGGGTTTCGGCAAGCTCCTCGTGCGGGCAGCCGTGGCGCCAGTGCTGGTTCGAGTCCGATCGGTAGGTCGCTGGTGAGAAGAACCGAGGCTCCATGACGTTCGCGGCCGCCTCCACGGGCGCGCTCATATAGGTCGGGTCCGGGTTGTGCCAGGCGACGACGGGATCGAACCGCTGGTCGAAGCGGGCGTCTGGGTAGACGGCGTGGAGGCCGATGCGGTGGCCGAGCTTTCGGAGCCGCTCGAGAGCGCTGCGGCCCTCGCTCGAGGCGAGATTGTAGAAGACGCTGTCGGTCATCAGGAAGTACGTCGCGAACGCGCCCTCCTGCGCCTCCAGCTCGGCGAGCCGCAGCGCGGCGTCGAGCGACAGATCGACGTCGTGTCGCAGGAGGAGGTCCCCCTCGTGCGGATCGCGGTCGAAGGCGGCGAAGGCGTAGCCGCCCTTCTGGGCGCAGTGCAGGAGCTCGCGGTAGTGGTCGAGGTCGAAGGCGCAGGCCATCCCGTCACAGACCCGGCTCGAATGCGTCACACATGCGTGCGAGGCTCGCGGCTACGCTCGCAGCGGGGAGGAGGCCGGGGCACCTTGGCGAGACGCGTCTACGAGATTGAGCGCCCGGCGTGCTGGACCGGTCCCGACCTGCCTCGGTCACGCCTCGACCTCGACCTCGACATCGACGAGCGAGGCGGCAGCCTCCGCGCGCTCCAGCGCCTCCAGGTTCGTGTCGGCGATCGCGATGACGTAGCCACGGCGGTCGCCGTCGAGGCGGACCGGTCGGATCGTTTCGCCCTTCGTAAGGTAGACGTCCGCCTGCACCACTCCTGGGAAGGCACGGATGCGCTCCAGGCCTCCGACGCTGCGAACGCGCCCGGTCGGCAGCGGGCCCGGCGCCGCGGTCAGGAACCGGATCGCGAGCGGCTGACGGTGCCTCGGCCTGACGAGCTCGTCCGGGATCTCCTCTCCCAGCGCCTGGCGGAGCGCGACCTCCACGAGGTCGACGCCGACGGCGTGGCGCGCGAGGTCGGCCATCTGGCCCCCGGGGATACGAGCGGCCACCTCGACGACCCGTACGTCGCCGTACTCGGTGACGAGCAATTGCGGGAATGCGATGCCCTCACGGAGGCCGAGCGCCCGCACGGCCCGGACCGCCTGCTCCTCGGCCTGCTCGAGCGCATGACCGTAGAGAGTCGAGGGGTAGACATGGATCCAGCCGACACCGAACCCGGCTCCGGGCGGCCGCAGGCGGTCGGAGAGCGTCAGCAGCTCGACGTTCCCGTTGCGGGCAACGACCAGCCCGTTCAGCTCGAGACCGTCGTGGAAGCTCTCGATCACCGCCTCCTCGGTCGAGGACTCGGCGAGGGCCGCATAGAGGTGCAGCTCGAGGTCGTCGGCGGATTCGAGGCGGAAGAGTCCGCGCTGTCCGCCCGAGTCGGCGGGCTTGAGGACGGCCGGGAGGCCGACGGTGGCGAGCGCGGCGCGGCCTTCGCTCAGGTTGCGCACGGCCGCGAACCGCGGCTGCGGTACTCCTCCGTCCGCGAGCCGCCGCCGCATCGCCACCTTGTGGGTCATCAGGTGGGCGGTCTCCACGCCGATGCCCGGCAAGCCGAGCTCAGCCGCCACCGCTGCGACGACGGGCACCGCCCGGTCTGCGGACACAGTTAGCACCCCGTCCACCGCGTGCCGTCGCGCGACCTCCGCCACGCCGCGGATGTCCTGGAAGTCGACGACTTCAGCGACGTCCGCTTCAGCGAGCCCGGGGGCCTCCGCGTTGCGGTCGACGGCCACAACCCGCAGGTTGAGCTCCTGTGCGCGCTCGATCGCGCGGCGCTGGTGGCGGCCTGCGCCGACGAAGAGGACGCTCTTCATCGCGGCGATGGTACGGAGGCCGGGGGATGAAGCGAGCCGCGAGGGAGCGTTCGGGTGCCGGTGGCCATGCTCACCCCTGCGGCCCCCGGGAGCCACGTGCGCGGGCACCGCTTCTGGGCCCTGCGCCGGGTCGAGACGCGCCGGGCTACGCGGCTCCTCACGGCTCTCGTCTCACTCCGGGGAAGAGGAACCGCACGCGGTCCCAGCGCGCAATCTCGCACCCGTCCGTCCTCTTGAAGCGCGCACTCACCAGCCGGCCGCGGATGCTGCCTTGAACCGCCGCGACGGCAGGCCCGCCGTACACCTGGGTGCACGCCCGGTCCGGAGGCGTCGGCTCGAACAGGTCGTGCCCCGCCGCGAGCTCGTAGCACGCGCGGTCGCCGTGGGGCAGCGTCCCGCCGAGCGGGTTGCAACGCAGCGTCCAGGTCTGGGACGCCTGGCGTAGGCCGTGCGGCCAGACCCTCATCCTCAGGTGGCTCGAGATGTCCGTGGCGCTGCCGGCTTCCGAGCAGCCGGCCGCGAGCGCGGCGGCGAGTACCAGGAGGGCGATCCTGCGCATCCCGGTGGCGATGCTACTCCGGGAGGCGCCCGGCGAGTCCCGGACGAGGCGGGCCTTCGGTTGGGGCATCTAGACTCGGCGGGCGGTGGCCCTGCACGGCAAGCGGATTTTCATCACCGGCGGCGCGGGATTCATCGGGACGACACTCGCGAGGCGGCTCGTCGAGGCGAACGAGATCGTCGCGCTCGACAACCTCCACCGGGACGCGCTCTCGGGCACCGATCTCAGAGAACACCCGAACTTCGCGTTCCATCAGGCGGACGTGCTCGACGCCGACGCCGTGCAGGAGCTCGCTCGGGGGGCGACGCACATCATTCACGCCGCCGCGATCGCGGGGGTCGACACCGTGCTCGAGAGCCCGGTCCGGACGATGCGCGTCAACCTGATCGGCACCTACAACACCCTCGAGGCGGCGATCGGGACGCTCGAGACCGTGGAGCGCTTCGTCGACTTCTCGACGAGCGAGGTCTTCGGCACCCACGCCTTCCGGGTCCAGGAGGGGCAGGTCTCCACCATCGGCTCGGTTGGCGAGGCGCGGTGGACGTACGCCGTCTCGAAGCTCGCCGGCGAGCACATGGCGCACGCCTACCACGACGAGCTCAAGCTCCCGACCGTAACGGTGCACCCGTTCAACGTCTACGGACCCAGGCAGATCGGCGGCGGCGCGATCCGCGCGTTCGCCGAGGCGGCGCTCTCCGGCCGCGACCTGACGATCCACGGCGACGGCTCCCAGATCCGCGCCTGGTGCTACGTGGACGACATGGTCGAGGCCCTGCTCCTGTGCCTGGAACGACCGGAGGCGGTCGGGCAGGCGTTCAACGTCGGCAACCCGCGCTCCACGGTCACGATCTACGACCTCGCGCAGCGGATCAAGCGGTTGAGCGGCGCCACGGGCGACATCGTCTTCCAGCCGCTCCACTACGCCGACGTCGAGCTGCGCATCCCGAACGTCGAGAAGGCGCGCGAGCTGCTCGGCTTCGAGGCGAGGGTCGATCTGGACGACGGCCTCACTCGGACGATCGACTGGTACCGCGCGCAGGGGCTGGCCTCCGCGTGATCCGGCTCGCCTGGCCCGACGTCGGAGCGGCGGAGTCAGCCGCGGTTGCCGAGGTGCTCGAGAGCGGCCAGCTGACGATGGGCCCGAAGGTGGCCGAGCTCGAGGAGGGTCTCGCGCGCGCGTGCGGCGTCGAGCACGCCGTCGCGGTCTCCTCGGGCACCGCCGCACTCCACCTGGCGGTGCTCGCGCTCGGGCTCGGGCCGGGGGACGACGTCCTCGTTCCCGCCTACACCTTTCCGGCGACGGCCAACGTCGTCGCGCTCGCGGGGGCTCGACCGGTGCTCGTGGACGTCGACCCGAAGACGATGAACCTGAACGCTGCGAAGGTGTACGACGCGGTCACGCCGCAGACGCGTGCGGTGCTCGCGGTGCACCTCTTCGGCCGGCCGCTCGACTGGGAAGAGCTCCAGAGTGCGGTCTCGCCGGACGTGCTCCTGCTCGAGGATGCCGCGGGTGCCCTCGGCGCGCGCTGGCGGGGGATGCCCTGCGGTGGCCTCGGCGCGCTCGGTTGCCTGTCCTTCCATCCGCGGAAAATCGTGACGACGGGCGAGGGCGGCGCCGTGACGACGGGCGACGGCGCGTTGGCGCAGCGGGTGCGCGAGCTGCGCGACCACGGGATCGACCGCCGGGCCGGGTTCGAGATCGCTGCTCCGGGGCTGAACTACCGCCTCTCGGACATCCTGTGTGCGGTCGGCATCCCGCAGTTGCGGCGGCTCGACGAGCTACTGGGGGAGCGGGAGCGGCTTGCCGCGGCCTACGGCGAGCGGCTGGCAGGGATCGTCGAGACGCCGGAGCCCGCCGAGGGAGACGTTCACGGCTGGCAGGCGTTCGTCGTCCAGCTCGACCGGCGAGACGAGGCGCTCGCCGGGTTGCGGGCGGCCGGCATCGAGGCTCAGATCGGCACGTACGCCCTCCACCGGCTCGCGGCCTACCGAGATCAAGGGCCCTTCCCGGGCGCGGACCGTTCGTTCGAACGCGCGCTCGCGCTTCCCTTCCACACGCGGCTGACGGAGGCGGAGCTCGATCGCGTCGCAGAAGCCTTGACACCGTTTGTGACTGACTGCTAACTTCCTTCCATGCCGGCAATCGCCACCCCGGGGCGTCAGAGCGCCGACCAGCGGCGAGCTGCCGTGCTGGACGCCGCGCTCCTCGAGTTCGCGGCACGGGGCTTTCACGGCGCCTCGACCGAAGAGATCGCACGTCGCGCGGGCATCTCCCAGCCTTACGTCTTCCGTCTCTTCGGGACGAAGAAGGAGCTCTTCAAGGCGACGATCGCCCGCTGCTTTCGCGAGACGCTCGAGAGCTTCCAGCGCGCGGCGGAAGGCAAGCGCGGGGAGGAGGCACTGAAGGCGATCGGCCTCGAGTACTCCGACAACCTGATCACCGATCGGACGAGGCTGAAGGCGCAGCTCGAGGCGTACACCGCCTGCGACGACGCGGAGATCTGCGAGATCGTCCGAGGGGGCTACGGCGACCTCGTCGCCTACGTCGAGCGCGTGTCCGGCCTCGCCCCGGATCGCATCAGCCGCTTCTTCGCGACGGGGATGCTCATCAACGTGATGGCGGCGATGGACCTGCGGGACTCCGACGAGCCGTGGGCGCAGCGGCTACTGGCCGGCTGCAAGGACGAGGGCTAGCCGCTCCATTTGACTTCAGAGTTAGTAATAAATCACTACAAAGGAGAAAGAAAGTGAAGGCGCCCGGCAGAACTCTCTGGACATTCGCGATCACCTCGGTCGCGCTCTTCATGGTCACGCTCGACAACCTCGTCGTGACGACGGCGCTGCCGGTGATCCGCAGAGACCTGCACGCGTCGCTTCAGGGCCTCGAGTGGACGGTGAACGCTTACACGCTCACCTTCGCCGTGCTCCTTCTGACAGGCGCAGCACTCGGCGACCGCTTCGGGCGCAGGCGCCTCTTCGTGCTCGGGATGTCGATCTTCACACTGGGTTCGGTCGCGGCCGCCCTGGCTCCGACCATAGAGGCGCTGATCGCCGCGCGTGCCCTCCAGGGCCTCGGCGGCGCGATTGTGACGCCGCTCACCCTGACGATCCTGAGCGCGGCCGTTCCGAAGGAGAAGCGGGGTGTCGCGCTCGGCGCCTGGGGCGGCATCGGCGGGCTCGCTGTTGCCCTCGGCCCGCTGGTCGGCGGCGCTGTCGTCCAGGGCATCTCGTGGCAGTGGATCTTCTGGCTGAACGTGCCTATCGGGGTCGTGCTAGTTCCGTTCGCGGCGCGCCAGCTCTCTGAGACACACGGCCCGTCGAAGCGCCTCGACCTGCCGGGCCTCGGCCTCGCGAGCGCGGGCTTGCTCGGCATCGTCTGGGGCCTCGTCCGCGGCAACGGAGCGGGCTGGGGGAGCACCGAGATACTCGTGACCCTTATCGCCGGAGCCACCCTCCTCGTCGCGTTCGTGCTCTGGGAGCTCCGCGCCGCGGCTCCAATGCTGCCGATGCGGTTCTTCCGAAACGCGACCTTCACGCTCACGAACGTCTCGTCGCTCTTCATGTTCTTCGGGATGTTCGGCTCGATCTTCTTGCTGTCGCAGTTCTTCCAGACGGTCCAGGGCTACTCGCCGCTCGGCTCGGGGCTCCGGCTCCTTCCCTGGACCGTGATGCCGATCTTCGTAGCGCCGATCGCGGGGGCCCTGTCCGACCGGATCGGGGGTCGGATCCTGATGGCGGTCGGGCTGAGTCTCCAGGCGGTGGCACTCGGCTGGATGGCGGCGGTCACGACTCCGACGATCGCCTACTCCTCCCTCGTGGCGCCCTTCGCTCTCGCGGGCGTCGGGATGGCGCTGTTCTTCGCGCCGGTCGCGAACGTCGTGCTCGGGGCGGTGCGGCCGGAGGAGGAAGGTCAGGCATCGGGCGCGAACAATGCGATCCGCGAGCTCGGCGGGGTCTTCGGCGTTGCCGTCCTCGCGACGATCTTCTCGACCTACGGCGGCTACGGCACCGGCCGTGTCTTCGTCGACGGGATGACTCCGGCGATCTGGGTTGGCGCGGCGCTCGTGGCCGTCGGTGCCCTCGCGGCCTTCGCGATTCCCCGGCGCGGGCGAGCCTCCGCCCATGTGCCTGCGGTGGAGGCGGCGTAGCCCCGGGTCTTAGGGTCTGTACGGAAAGTAGCTCAGGGCGCCTGACAAGGCCCCTAGCGAACAACCCCGGAGAGTGTCGGATACGAGACGTCCCAGCGGTCGCGTGTGACGGCGAGGTAGCGGACGGGACCGCTGAACGGCGTGCGGTCGAGACAGTGCGGCTTCGAGGTGACGCACACGAGCGTCGCCCGGCGGCCCGAGAGCTCGAAGGGATGCGTCCCGGGATGCCGGTAGACCGCCACGCCGGTCACCCTGGCATCAGTACTGACCGTGAACCCAAGAGCCACGCCCCGCCTGACCCGTCGCGCGGAGAGCGGCGCCGGCGGCGCCGGCCGAGTCAGGTCGTCGAGCGCGTTCCGCATGAACTGCTGGAGACGCGGGTCGGGCGCTGTGAACGGTGTCCCGTAGCTATCGAGCCCCCAGCTGAAACGCAGCGTCGAGGCGTCGAAGACACGCGCGCCGCTCGCCGCCGTGTAGCGGATGACGTCGAGCGGCGTCGGCAGGCCTCCGTAATGGAAGAAGACGGTCTGTGCCGGTACGGCGCAGCCGGGGACGATGCTGTCCCACTCGCCGCCCACGAGCCTGGGCAGCGTCGCGCCGGTACCGAAGCCGGTTCTGCGGAACCAGCGATCGCCGCGCGCCGAGTCGTTGACGGGGAGGTCGCTGACGGCGCCGATGCCGTGGTCCCATTGCACGCCGAGAAGGGTGCACGGGGGCCTCGGCGGAATCAGGTTCGTGAAGAGCGTGGTCTTGAGCACGGGATTGAGCTCGGGGTCGGCGCTCGGGTCGCGGTACTCGACGAGCGTCCGGCGGTTGTCGTCGTAGCGGATCTGCCAGTAGCCGGTGTTGCCGCCCATGAACGCGAGATTCGTGCCGGCGTCCCTAGCCCGCTCGAAAGCGTCCCGGATCGTCTTCGTCCAGTACTCGTCATGCCCCGCCGTCATTACGAGCCGGTGGTTCTGGAGCTGACCCGTCTCGCGGTCGAGGTCCACACTCGTCGTGTACGAGACGTCGTACCCTTCCCGCTCGAGGAAGCGGACGAGCTGGTATTCCCATTCGAGGAGGTCCTGCTCTCCGTGTACGAACGGCCGGTCGAAGGAGACATGGTTCGACCCGACGCCGGTGAAGCTCGAGTAGAGGCTGCGTCCACCCCAGTCGTTGTATGCCTGCCACGTGTTGACGGGTGCCTCGACGAGGATCGCCGACCCGTGCGTCGAGGGCTCGCGAACGACGAGCGGGATCTTCGCGGTCTGCCCCGCGCTGTTGCCGCTCGTCAGCACGAGGAGCGCCAGGTAGTAGCCGCTGACCCAGTCGCCGGGCAGCACGAACGTGTTAGTGATCGGCCAGCCCGCGTTGAGGTATCCCGTCAGCGGGTCGAAGGCTGGAACGCCCCGCGCCACCCCTTGCTCGTCGCCGTTGCAGCTCGGTAGGCATGCGAGGCGGCGGCCGCCGGCGCCGCCGTACCAGCCGAGCCGGTAGAGGTCGATCCGGTACCGCGCCGCCGGCGTGGTCTGGACGTGGAAGTACACGGTGTCCCCAGGGGAGGCGCTGACCTCGGACGCGTAGCCCTCGATGTTCCGGAACGGCGCCTGCTCGGCCTGCCAGCCGGTGCTGCCGGGCTTCGCGTTCTCGATCTGGATCGGGTTCGAGGCGGGGGCGAGCGACTCTGCGCCGGGAGACGGCACAAAGCACAGAACACTCGCTCCGAGCGCGAGTGACGCTCTCAACGGCCGCAACACCGGGCGCCAGCGTATCGCGGTCGCGGCGAGGTATGGAGCCTCGGCTTAAATGGAAGCGGATGTACCAGTTCGATTGGGCCGACGAGGGGCGCTGGCGCGCGGAAAGAAGTGTCGAGACGCCGCCGCCGTCCGTGCTGCCGCGCGAGCGGGTTGCCCGCGCGCTTCTCCTCCAGTGGCAGGAGCACTGCATCGAGTGCGCGCCGCCCGAGTGCTACGCCGTCTGCCCCCTCTACGTGGCACGCGCCGACCGCAAGTGTGCGCGCTTCGTCTACGGCATCTATCCGAATCCCCGATTCTCCGGGCTCCTCGACCACGGCGCGGACGTCCGCTTCCGTCGCTGGGGGAAGCTCGAGGCCGAGCTCTCCGGTGGAAGAGCTGTCTCGCCCGACTGGCACCGCCGGCTCGACAGACTCGACGCGATCGCGACACGCGGCGTCGGTGCCGCTTCCGGCGCACTCTCGCGGCTGAGCCCGCACCGCCGGGTGAACGGCGCGTTGACCCTGGCGCGCCAGGGGCTTCTGCGTCGGCTACCGGGCCTTGGCGCCGGCCGTTACGACGAGTTCGTGCTCGAGTGCTACGCGCCCGACGAGGAGCCGTTCCGGCTCATCCTCGAGCTTGTCCGCGACGGCGAGGGGACGACGTTCCGTCATGCCTTCGAGATCTGCCCGGGGCACAACTTCCACACGCTGCCGGCCGAGCCCTTTGGACGCCTCGAGGGCCCCACCCCCCTGCGCATCCTCGTCTATCCGGAGAATGACGCGGAGCGCCGCGTCGTCTTCACCTGGCTCGACTTCGTCGAGTACGCGAAAGTTCCGGTCGAAGCCGGGCCTGCCGACAAGGTCAAGTGCGTCGCCTGGGACCTCGACGGCACGCTGTGGGAGGGGACGCTCCTGGAGGACGGGCCCGAGGGGCGGCTCCCTCGTGAGGGGGCAGTCGAGCTCGTGGAGGCACTCGACGCGCGCGGCATCCTCCAGACAGTGGTCTCGAAGAACGACCACGACGACGCCTGGCCGGTGGTCGCCGGGCTCGGGCTCGAGGGCCACTTCCTCTATCCGGCGATCAACTGGGGGCCCAAGAGCGAGAGCCTGAAGCAGGTGGCGAGCCGGCTCAACATCGGGCTCGACACGTTCGCCTTCGTCGACGACTCGCCGTTCGAGCGCGCCGAGGTGCGGGCGGCGCTGCCGATGGTGCGCGTCTACTCGCACGAGCAGCTGGCCGAGCTCCTCGAGCGGCCGGAGTTCGACGTGCCGGTCACCGAGCTCAGCCGGCGCCGCCGGGTGACCTATCAGGAGCAGGTTCGGCGCGAGCGGGCCAGCGAGTCGTTCGGAGGCGACTATCTCGAGTTCCTGCGCGGCTCGGCGCTGCGCCTGTCGATCTTCGAGCCGCGCGAGCAGCGCCACGTGGAACGCTGCCTCGAGCTCGTCCAGCGCTCGAACCAGCTCAACCTCTCCACCCGTCGCTACTCGCGCGAGGAGTTCGAGGAGCTGCTCCAGCTGCCGGGCATCCTGTCGCTCGCTCTTCACTGCGAGGACCGGTTCGGCGACTACGGCCTCATCGGCTTCGTCGCGGTCGACGAGCGGAACGAGGAGCCGCGCGTCCGCGACTTCGTCCTCTCCTGCCGCGTCGCCCAGAAGCGGGTCGAGCACGCCTTCTTCCGCTGGCTGGCCGACCGCGAGGCCGGGCGGGGCGCCGAGGTCCTACGCGCCGAGCTCGTCCGCACCTCGCGCAACGGCCCGCTGGCCCGCGTCTTCGACGAGCTGCCCTTCCGCCGGGTGAGCGAGGACGGCGAGAGGACGCTGCTCGAGCTCCCGCTCGAGGAGCGTCCGGTGGACGACGGGATCGTCGAGCTCGAGGTGGAGCCCGCGGGCACGCTGGCGTGATCGTCAACGCGGACGACTTCGGCCGCTCAACCGTCCGCAACGCCGCTGTCGTCCGCGCCTTCGAGGAGGGCCTCGTCTCGAGCGCGACCGTGATGCCGACGATGTCCGGGTTCGACGAGGCGGTCGCGCTCGCCCATGCAGGCAGGCTCCTCGCACGCGTCGGGGTCCATCTGACGCTGACGGCCGGGGAGCCGCTGACTGAAGGAGTGCGCCGGTGCCGGCGCTTCTGCGATGCGCAGGGCCGGTTCACGAAGTGGCGAGGCGCGACGCGAGCATGGCGTCTCTCGTCGACCGAGCGGCACGCCGTGCTCGCCGAGCTGCGGGCACAGATCGAGCGGGCACGCGCCGCAGGGTTGCCCGTGACCCATGTCGACTCCCACCACCATGTGCACAACGAGTGGGCAATCGGCGGGCTCGTGGTTCGCGTCGCTCGCGAGTCTCGAATCCCGTATGTGCGCCTCGCCCGCAACTGCGGTCCGGGCATCGGCGTCGCCGCGCGCGGCTACAAGCGGTTGTTCAACTCGCGGGTGCGCCGATCCGGTCTCGCGGCGACGCGATACTTCGGAGACGTCGACGACTGGCTCTGGCTCGCGCGCACCGGTGCCTCTACCAGTGAGCTCGACGACTTCGAGCTGATGACCCATCCGGTCCTCGACACGGAGGGCGTGCTCGTCGATCCGGAGGTGCGCGGGGAGCCGCTCGCGAGGCTGCTGGCGCAGGTGCCTCCGGCCCGCGCCGCCGTTCCGTTCGGCGCCGGCGCGTGACCCCTGTCAGCCGGCTCCCGTGCCGGCGGGTACGGTCGACCAGGCAGCGGGGAGCTCAGGCAGCGGCCAGCTCGGATCCGGTCGCCAGTCCTCCCATCCGGTCGGGAAGGGCCACTCCCCGAGCACACGCTCCGCCTCCGCTCGCGCCGACGCCGCCTCGGCCTCGTCGAGCATGCCGAAACCGACCGCCTGCTCGAGATGATCCTCGTCCTTCCAGGTCACCTGCCCGTCCGCCGCGATCCAGAGGTCGAGCTGGAGGTCCATCGTGTCGAACCCGAGCGCGGACGCGACGAGCGGCCGCTGGAGGTTGAGGTACCAGCCTTGGAAGGCGCCGTCGCGCCAGAAGTGCCGGATCATGTGTGGGCGTCCGGTTGGGGTGAGGTCGACGCACCCGTTCCCGAACCAGGAGCGCAGCTCGATCTCCCACCGATCGGGCGAAAGCAGCGCGCCGCGCTCGTCGAGCCCGCGCGGGTAGGCCATGGACGTGCCGGGTGCGATCCAGGTGACGAGCGCACTCTCCGTGTGCTCGACCACCCTTGAGGGCACGGCGTGCAGTACCCGCTCGCGGAGAACGTGGCGGATGAGAACGTGCTCCCCGGGTCGCCGGCGCGGTTCCATGGGCTGCGACTCTAGAGTCCTCCTACGAGCATTCCGTTAGCGAAGGCCGCGCAACCGGTTAGGGTTCCTTCCCTGCAAATGGCGCAGGCCCACCTCTTCGACCGACCCTTGGACGACGCGCTCGAAACGGGGCCGACGCTGTCCGTCGTCGTCACGCTCCTGAACGAGGAGGCAACGGTCGACGAGCTCTACCGGCGTACCGTCGCGGCCGTCGAGACGCTCGAGTTGCCATTCGAGCTCCTCTTCGTTGACGACGGCTCGACCGACGGCACGTTTGCCCACCTGGAGCGGTTGCACGCCGCCGACGACCGCGTTCGCGCTGTGCGCTTCAAGCGCAACTTCGGGCAGCACCCCGCGATGCACGCCGGCCTTGTCCGCGCGCGGGGCGAGTACGTCGTGACGATGGACGGCGACCTCCAGAACGCCCCGGAGGACATCCCGCGCCTCGTGCAGGCTGTCGAGAGCGGGGTGGACGTTGCGAGCGGCCGTCGCCTCGCCAGGCACGATTCCTGGGGCCGGACGCTGCCTTCGCGGCTGATCAACGGCATGCTTCGCCGCTTCACCGGCGTCATGATCTCCGACTTCGGCTGCGCCTTCAACGCATACCGCCGTTCGGCAATCGTGCCGATGCTGGGATCGATCGGCCGGCAGAAGTTCACCAAGGCGCTCGTTCTCTCCGGCGGCGCGAGCGTCGTCGAGATCGACGTCTCCCACGCGGCACGGCGTGGGGCGTCTCGCTACAGCCCCCTGCGGCTCACCCGGCTCGCACTCCACGTCCTTGCGGGCTTCTGGCCGCAGCCGATCCAGTGGATCGGCGTCGGGCTCGGCATCCTCTGCACGCTCCTGGCCACGGGCCTGGGGGCGTACGGCATCGTCTACTGGGCGACCCGCTCCAACTTCCCCGGCCCGCTGCTCGGCGGGGTCGCCGTACTCTTCGTGCTCGGGATCCAGGGCTTCATCCTCGCGCTCGTCGGCGAGTATCTAGGCCGCATTCAGCGAGGCGTGGAGGGCAGGCCGCTGTACACGATCGAGACCGAGCTCTAATGGTGTCCCAGATCTTCCCCGCACACGCGGTGGCGGCCGGAGCCGGGCTTGGCCCGGCGGGAGGCCAGGCAAGGTTTGGCGATGGCACGGCGTAAAGGAGGGGGCTCACGGGGGAACCATGGGTTTCCCCGTGTTTTGGTAACAGGGGGGGCCGGGTTCATCTCGTCGAACTTCATCCGCCACCTGCTGGCGGCGACGCCCTACGAGGTGGTCTCGCTCGATGCGCTGACTTACGCCGGCAACCTCGAGAACCTGGCGGACATCATGTCGCACGAACGGCTCTCGTTCGTCCACGGCGACATCCGCGACGCCGACCTCGTGGCGCAGGTGGTCGCGGAAGTCGACGTGATCGTGAACGCCGCCGCGGAATCGCACGTCGAGAAGTCGATCGAGCAGGGCGCCTCAGAGTTCGTGACG
>JBBQDZ010000026.1:0-18712 GCA_038320185.1 Gaiellales bacterium | reverse complement strand
GTGAAGCAGGCGGGCAAGACCCCCGGCAAGGACATCCGGATCTTCAGCGTCGGCGGTGACTCCCTTGGCGTCAGCCTCGTCAAGAGCGGCCAGCTCGAGGCGACCGACATCGTCACCCCCTACCACGACGGGTTCTACGCGGTCCATCAGGTCCTCCGATACCTGATCACCGGCAAGCGGACGGTCGGCTCGCTGTGGCCGGGTGACGCGCCGTTCATCAAGACCACGGTCGGGACGCGCGTCCTGACTAAGTCGAACGTCGGCAAGTGGAAGCCGGAGTACTAGGCTCGACGACGGTAGACGCTGCGTGACCCAGCGCGACGCGGTGGCGGGAGAGGATGATGGCGCTCCCGCCGCCGTTCGTGCTGCCGGCATAGTCAAGTCGTTCGCCGGCGTGCAGGCGCTGCGGGCCGTCGATTTCGACCTCCTCCCGATGGAGGTGCACGCGCTCGTCGGTGAGAACGGTGCGGGCAAATCAACACTGGCGAAGATCATCAGCGGCGCTTACAGCGCGGACGATGGCACTCTCTGGGTAAACGGCGCGCAGCTTGGAAAGGGCAACCCGCGCGGCCATGCCGCGGCCGGGATCGCAATGGTCTACCAGGAGCCCAAGCTGGTACCCGAGCTGACGGCCGCGGCGAACGTGCTCCTCGGGAAGAGTGTCCGGCGTGGGCGGCCCTTCGTCGCGCGACGATCTGGCGCGGCGCGACTCCGACGGCTGGCGGAGACGGTCGGCATCGACATCGATCCCAATGCGCGCGCGGGTGATCTGACGCTCGCGAAGCAGCGCATGCTCGACGTGATCCGTGCGCTCGACTCAGACGCACGGGTCTTGATCATGGACGAGCCGAGCGCTGCGCTGGGACCGGTTGAGAGGGACAGCCTCTATCGCACGATGGAGCGCCTGCGCGAGCGCAGCGTGACGATTCTCTACATCTCCCACGACCTCGATGAAGTCTTCCGATTGGCCGACAGGATCACTGTCATGCGCGACGGTGCCATCGTCGCGACGCGTGCAACGTCGGAGTGGACGAAGACCGCGGTCGTTGAGGCGATGCTCGGCCGCGATTTTGTGGTTCCCAAGCGGCACAAGGTCGAACGGCGTGAGGTTGAGGAGGTCCTGCGGGTCGAGGGGCTGACCGTGCCGGGCGCCCTCGCCGGAATCGACCTGACGCTCCGCCGAGGCGAGGTACTTGGCATCGCCGGCCTCGTCGGTTCCGGCCGCTCGACACTCCTCCGTGCGCTCGCCGGCGCGGAGCGGCGAGCGTACGGGCGGCTCGCCGTCGAAGGTAGGGCGGTACCCTGGCCGCGGACGGTGCGGCGCGCGGTGCGGTACGGGCTCGGGTTCTCTCCCGAGGACCGCCGCCGCTACGGTCTCGTCCTCGGAATGACGGGGTCGCTGAACGTCTCGCTAACGAACATGAACGCCGTCTCCGCCGGCGGGTTCATTCTTCCGCGGAAGCTCGCGCGACACGCGCGCCGGGCGGTGACGCCATTCGCGTTCCGGCCCGAACGGCTCCGCGCGCTCGCCGGGACTCTCTCAGGAGGAAATCAGCAGAAGCTCGTCGTGGCGAAGACGCTTGCGCGCGGGCCGAGAATTCTGCTCCTCGATGAACCGACGGCCGGTATCGACGTGGGGGCGAAGGCCGAGATGTTCGGCATCATCGACACGCTGGCGGCGGAGGGGTTGTCGGTGCTCTTTGCTTCCTCGGAGCTCGAGGAGGTCGTCGAGATCTCCGACCGGATCCTCGTCATCGGTCGCGGCCGTTCGCTGGGTGTCCTCGAGGGTCCTGCGTGCAGTGTCCGTGAAATTCTCGGGCTCGCTTTTGGGGTTGACCAAGAGGGGGAGGCGGCGTGACCGAAAAGCAAGCGGAGGTCGCGCCGGAGGGAACGGAGATCCCGCGGCCGTGGCGTCTGCGCGGGCTGCGCCGCGGCAGCGGAGCGCTGCGTTCCTACGGAATCGAGCTCGTTAGGACGTACGGGATCGTCCTCGCCTTCGCCGTGCTCGTCATCGCAGTCGCGTCCCAGAACTCGGTCTTTGTCAGCCGCACGAACCTCCTGAACATCTCCAGCCAGTGGGCGCCGGCCGGCGTGATGGCCGCGGGCCTGACGTTCGTCTTGATCGCCGGCGGCATCGACCTCTCGATCGGGGCGAACTTCAATCTGTGCGCTGTTCTGGCGGCGGCGATCGGGCAGCATCACGATCCGGGCATCGCGTTCCTGGCGGCGATGGCGCTCGGAACCGGGATTGGTGTCGTGAACGCGCTGATCGTGACCAGCACAGGCATCGACTCGTTCATCGCGACGCTGGGCGTCTCATTCGCGCTGACGAGCGTTTCCCAGATCCTGACTGGAAACCAGGCGTACTACGTTGAGCGCGAGGACTTCCTCAGCCTAGGTGCTGGCTCGTGGCACACCATTCCCTATGCGGGGATGGTCATGTTTGGGACGTTCATCCTGCTTGGACTTGTGCTCGCGAGGGGCGTCTACGGTCAGAAGATCTATGCGACGGGGGGGAATAGGGAGGCGGCTCGGCTATCAGGGTTGCGCGTCCAGACGCTGTACGGGAGCTCTTTCGTGCTGGTCGGCTTCTGCTGCGGGCTAGCCGGCGTCCTTTCGGCCTCTCAGCTCGGTACGGCTCAGTACAACATCGACCCCGGCATCCTCTTCGACGTCGTTACGATCGTCGTCCTCGGCGGCACCTCCCTTCTCGGTGGCTACGGCGCGATGTGGCGGACGGTCGTCGGCTGGGCCTTCATCGCGTCGATCGGGAACGCCTTCAACATCCTCAACGTGAACTCCGCTTACCAGAACCTTGTGAAGGGCCTCGTGCTCCTCGGCGCGCTTGCGATTGACGTGTACGTTCGGCGGCTTGCGCGCGCGGCGCCGAGCTAGTAGCAGCCGCGGCCCGGCGCCCCTTACGGCATGAACGCGGCCATGCCTTCGATCCTGGCGAGCACGCGGCGGTAGGCGATCCCCGACGCATCGGGAACCTTGACGTGGAGCTCCTCTCGAAGGTCGGTAGGGATTTCTTCGGGGCGTTGGCTCTCGACGATCACTTTGTCCTGCCCCATGACGGTGTCGGAAAAGTCCTTCCAGGTCGAGTCCGGGTCGTCGAGGTGGTGGTTCCGTGTGATGAAGAAGTACATGGTCGTAAGCTTCGTAGACGTCGGCCCGGAGACCAGCGAGATCACGGTCACCTCCCCGTTCGGGATCGTTTTGCGCAGATGGATCGTGAACGGGGGGTACAGGTGGTACTCGAACTTGGTCAGCTGGCCGTCGGTGCTGTAGAGCTCATTCGGCTCTTCCTGCTCGTAGTAGTACGTGAGCCCGTAGTCGGTCTCAACGACCTCGTAGGCCGCGATCACCGTCTGATCCCTTGTTCCAAGTAGTCCTTCGTGAACGAAAGGGAAGTGTGAGATGTCCATGAAGTTCTCGACGGTGCGGCCCGCGGAGGAGTTCCAGACGTAGGTCGCGGAGAGGAAGCCGTGGTACGCGGGATCGTCCCACTCATCGCCAGGAAATCCGGGGATCGGTGCGACCGGCTGATCCATTGCGACCCAGACAAGGCCGTAGCGATCCTCCGCGCGGTACGCAAGCGCCCTGGCCTTGCGCGGGATCGTGGAGCCGGGAGGAAGCGAAGGGATTCGCACGCACCTACCCGTGCGGTCGTACTCCCAGCCGTGGTAGGCGCACGTGATTCGGCCCCCGGTCACCCAGCCGAGCGAGAGCGCGGTGCCCCGGTGGATACAAACGTCCTTGAAGGCGGAGACTCCGTCTTCGGTGCGGAAGGCGACGATCTTCTCGTCGAGCAGCGTGAATTGGCTCGGCTGCTCACCGACATCCTCGGATCGCGCAATCGGGTGCCAGAAGTTCGCGAGTGTTGATGTCCTGGGCGCGATCGCGTAAGGGGTGGTGAGGCTCTCGGTGACGGTCATATTGGCTCCTTTGAGGAGGAGGGGGATGCAGCGCTTGCCTGAGGCCAAAGGTTGGAAGTGAGGTTGCCGCCCAACTTGTAAGCGAGGTGCTCGAGCAGCCGTTTGCGCGGAGTCCGCCAGCACCGCAGCGAATGGTGGCTCTCATGCATCAGACAGATGTTGCAGGAGACGCAGTCGACTCGCCCTCGCCAGCCCCCCTCGAGCTTGCGCACGAGACGCGGCTCGCGGATCAGCGGGCGGGCCAGCGCAACGAAGTCTGCCTCGCCGCTCTCGATGACCGCCTCCATCGTCGCTGTCCGTCTGAGTCCGCCAACGAGGATGATCTTCGTGTCGATCGCAGCACGGACGCGGTTGGCGAACGGCAGAAAATACGCCTCTGCCGTCTCGGACTTCAGCAGCCGATGGAACAGCAGGTCCTCGACGGCGCGGCGCCTATCGACGGCGACGTAGGGGACGATCGAAGCCCTCGCGTAGTGGCCCATGAGGTTCGACGACACCTCCACGGCGTCAAGCCCGGCATCCACGAACTGGCTGACGCCCTCGGCTGCGGCGTCGACGCCCAGGCCGCCCCCCTCGGGGACGACGTCTTGGAGTCCGACCTTCATCGTCAGCCCGCACTCGGGCGGCAGCACCTCGCGCACCGCACGCACGACGGCGAGGCCGAACCGGTCGCGTCCTTCCTGCGAGCCTCCCCACTCGTCCTCCCTGGTGTTCGTGAGCGGCGAGCGGAACTCGCTGATCAGGTAGCCATTCGCGCCATGGATATGGACGCCGTCGAAGCCCGCCTCTGCGGCGCGTCGGGCGGCGGCCGCGAACGCGGCCACGGCCTCCTCAATCTCCTCGACCGACGCCTCACGAACCATCCGGCCCGTCATCACGTTCGGGACTGGCGAGGGTGCAAGGGGCTCGTTCCGAGGAATTATCGACTGGCTGCCCGCATGGGCGATCTGGGCGAAGATGCGCCCGCCCTGCCGGTGTACCGCGTTGGTCAGCCGCCGGAGTCCGGGCACCGTCTCGTCGCGGTCGATCGCCGTCTGCATTCGCTCGTACCGGCCGCGCGTGTGGCAGAACATATGGCCGGTCATGCTGAGCCCGACGCCGCCGCGCGCGAGAGTCTCGTGGATCGCGACGAGAGTGTCGGTCACCCCGCCGGCCTCGGTCGCAGCCGTCTCCGAGGTGCCGGCACGGACGATGCGGTTGCGCAGCTGGATCGGGCCGAGCCGACATGGCTCGAGGAGGACGGAGCAGCTCACCGGTGACTCATCTGGCTCAGCGCGCTCCGATAGTAGACGGCGCTGTGAGGGCCGCCCCCTTACGGTTGCCGTACGCGACCGATATGTCGGGACCGCTACCGGCACTTTCCGGAGTAGGATCCGCTCGTGGTGGAGCGGGTCGCAGATGCGCACGCAAACCCACCCCTCCGGCAACGGCTGGACACACTGCGCGCGGCCCCCGATGCGCACCGCGCCATGTTGGCTCTCGATGGAGCCGTGGCGACTGACCCTGAGTTGCGGGAACTCGTGCGCGTCAGGGCCTCGATGATCAACGGGTGCGCGTACTGCATTCAGCTTCACGCGCGCGAGGCGCTCGCGGCAGGTGAGGCCAGTCACCGCCTCTTCGGGCTCGCGGCGTGGGAGGAGTCGCCTTATTACACCGAGCGGGAGCGCGCGGCGCTCGCGCTGACGGACGCCGTCACAGATCTCGGTGCCGGCCACGTCTCCGACGAGACGTGGGATCTCGCGGCACGGGCGTTCGATGAACCGGAGCTTGCTCAGCTCCTGTTCGCGATCGTCACGATCAACGCCTGGAACCGCCTTGCCATCGCGACGCGGAAGTCGCCGCAAACGCCGCGCGCCTAGACCGCGAGCCGGCTTCCGTCGTGCGGACATCACCAAGCTCTGCCAGTGCCCAACCGGGCTCATCCGGTTGTACCGTCTTCTCACGTATAAGCGTGCGCGCCAAGGCACCTTCGGCCAAGGAGGAAGACGCATGAAGACCGAGATGTACTGCTGGATCGAGAACCGGAAGCGCACGACGCTTCCCTCGACGGAGGCGTTCGAGCGGTGGCTCGACCCGGAGAAGACTGCAATCGCGTGCATCGACATGCACCGTGGTCACGTGGGTCCGGAGCAGGAGCTTACGCTTGCAGCGCCGCGGGCGCGGGCCCGGATCCCCGCGCACAACCTCTTCCACGCACTCGCGCGGGAGATCGGGATTCCCGTGATCCACGTGCAGCATTGGCAGCGCTACGGTGGCATCGACGACGCGACATCGAAGCACTGGAACCGGGGGGCGAACTGGCGGCACCTCTCGGACCTTTACCTCCCGCCAAACCCGCTCATGCTCGAGCACAGCTGGGAGGGCACGAAGTGGCTGGATCTGATGGTCGAGGAAGCCGAAGGCGACTACTACGTGCGCACGAAGAAGCGTCTTTCGGCGTTCCACCCAACCGATTTCGAGTTCCTGCTCAACCAGCTGGACGTGAAGAACCTCGTCATCACGGGCACGCTGACGGAGTGCTGCGACCTCTCGACGGCATTTGACGCCGCGAACCGCGACTTCCGCGTGATCATCCCCCGCGACGTCGTAGCTGGCTCAAGCTCCGACGCCGAGGAGGCGGCACTCCTGATCATCTCGCTGCATCTCGGGCTTGTCGTCGACGCGCCGGCGCTCCTTTCGGAGTGGTACGCACGCAATGGACGCGAGCTGCCGGAGGCTCTCCAGGGCGTAGAGGACATCTCGGAATGCGCGGGGGCGGTTGAGGCGATCGCGTAAGCGCGATGGCGGTGAAGCGCGAAGCGGCGCCGCGCCGAGTGGGCACGAATGCGGCGGCTGTCGACCTGAGGTGCGGGGTGCGTCGACATCGAGCGTGAGCGGACGAGTCCCCCGGCGCCCGCGCAATCGCTACCGCTACGCGCCGGCGCGCACCGAAGGTTGACCGCGCACCGCCGCCTGACGCGCACAGCTCCAAGACGCGGCCGGACGTGATCGGAAGCCCACTGCATCCGGCGGCCGAGCGCGTTAGCCCCGGCTGCCGCGCTCGCGGTGGCCAACGGCGATCGCGCTCTCCCCGAGCCGCTTCGCGCCGCGGTGCGCGCGGGGCGGCCCGCATGTCGATTCGCGGATCAAGGCGTGAACCGCGGATGCCCGGATGACCGCGGATTGATGGTTGCTCGGGAGGTCACGTCGTCCGCGAAGCGGCCGCGTCGGATCCATAAACGCTTGTCTTCTAGTCGCGGGGCCGCTGGCCCACGAACCATCGGTCGCGGGCCACCGCCCGCCAGGTTGCCAGCAACCCCGTCAGCGGACAAGGTTCCGGCCTGCGCCGCCGACCGAATCTAACGCGTAGGGCACGCCCGATACGATCGCGCCTTGGCTGGCACCGTTTCCGATGTGGCTGCGCCGCCTGTCGTGGTCCTCCGGGGCGGGCGACCGCTTCCGCTCGTCGTGGGAAAGGGGAGCGCCACCGCGGTCGCCTGGCCTGGAACTGGCTCGCACCACCGTTCGTTACACGTGATACATCTTTCGTCCGGAGCCTCGACCGTGCGGCTCCGGCATCAGAGCGAGGCGGTCTACTTCGTCGCCGAAGGCAGGGGGCGCGTCGCGGACCTGCCGCTCGAGCGCCACGCGATGGTCTACGTCCCGCGGCGGACGCCGTACTCGTTCGACGCCGACGAACCGATGGCGCTCTACGGCGGCCCCTGTCCGCCCGACCTTGCGCTCTACGGCGAGCCCGAAACCCTCCCACCTGACGGTGAGGGAGACGGCCCGGTGAAGATCTTCGATGCAGACGCGGAGGGAGTGCCGCTGCCGATGATCGGCAAGCAGGTCAAGCTCGTCGTCTGGCCCGGGGTCGGGGCGGAGATCGCGACAATGAACTTCGCGATCCTCGAGCCGGGCGAGGAAAACGTCCCGCACGTGCACGCGGAGTCGGACGACACCATCGCGATCCTTGAGGGCTCCGGCTCGATCGACGACCTTGACGCCGGCCTCAGTCACGACTTCTCCGCCGGTGACGTTGTCTTCGTCCGCGCTGGCGTGACGCACAAGGTCAAGGCGGACAAGGGCGTCCAGATCGTCTCTGCCGGCGGCCCATGCCCGCCCGACTACGGGATGCTGCGCGGGCTCGGGCTCGCTTGACTGAGGCACGTGCGGCCGTCGGCCGCAGGATGAGCCGCGTCGAAGACGGGCCGCTCCTGACCGGCCGTGCACGCTTCCTCGACGACGTGCGGATGCCGGGGACGCTCGAGGTCGCGTTCCTGCGGAGCCCCCTAGCGCACGGACGCATCGTCCGACTCGAGCTCGGGCGAGCGAGGTCTACCCACGGCGTCGTTGCCGCGCTGAACGCCGCCGATCTGGCTGCGCCGCCGCTCCTGCCGCCGTCGGAAACGCCGAACTCGTTCAGCCCGGGGCGACCGCTGCTTGCTGAGCGCGTCGTGCGGTTCGTCGGCGAGCCCGTCGCCGTCGTAGTGGCGGAATCACGCTACGTGGCCGAGGACGCGCTCGAGGAGATCGAACTTGACCTCGACCCGCTGGAGCCGGTGACAACCCCGCTTCGCGCGCTCCTGCCCGATGCGCCTCAGGTGCACGACGAGGGGAACCTGTACGTGGAGCTGAGGGCAGAGTTTGGCGACGTCGACGCAGCGTTCGCAGGCGCGAGCGTCGTCGTCGAGCGGGAGCTGCGGCACGGTCGCGTTGCTGCGCTGCCGATCGAGGGCCGCGGGATCATCGCCGCGCCCGCGGGCGTCGGGGTCGAGATCTGGTCGTCGACCCAGGGCCCACACAAGCTGGCACTGGCGGTCGCGGAGGCGCTGGGCGTCGAGCGCGACAGCGTACGTGTCGTCTGCCCGAGCGTCGGCGGCGGCTTTGGGCTCAAGGCGCACGTGTACCCGGAGGAGGTCGTCGTGGCGCTGCTCGCACGCCGGCTCGGGCGAGCGGTCAAGTGGGTTGAGGACCGCAGCGAGAATCTGCTCGCCTCAAGCCATGCCCGCGATCAGCACCTTCGCGTTCGTGCCGCCGCCGACGAGGGCGGCCGACTCTTGGCGCTCGAGATCGACCAGCTCGTCGATCAGGGCGCCTACGGGACGTATCCGCACGGGCCGGCGCTCGAGGCGTTGACGACCCCGGCCCTCGTCCCCGGCCCGTACCGCCCGGCGGCGTACCGAGTGCGCGCGCGTGCCACGGCCACGAACAAGTGCCCACAGGGCGCCTACCGAGGCGTCGGCTTTGTCGTCGCCGCGTTCATCCACGAGCGGCTGATGGACGCGCTTGCGGTGGAGCTTCGGATCGATCGAGGTGAGATCCGGCGCCGGAACCTGGTGCGCCCCGAGGAGATGCCGTACACCTCGCTCACGAGCCAGTGCTACGACGGAGGCGACTACCCCGCTGCGCTGGAGCTCGCGCTGCGTGCCGTCGGCTACGACGGCGTCGAGCGCGAACGCCGCGAGGCACTCTCTCGAGGGCGTTTACTCGGGGTAGGGGTCGCCTGCTACGTCGAGCCGACGGGGATGAACTCACGCGCCTTCCAGGGTCGCGGAATGGTGGGAATCGAGGGCTACGACGGCGCGCACGTGACGATTGACGGGCACGGCCTGGCGACGGTCTGGACGACCACGCCAGCGATCGGCCAGGGCTCCGATACGACCTTCGCTCAGATCCTCGCCGACCGTCTCGGGCTGACGCCCGAGAACGTGCGCGTCGCGCCCACGGACACGGCCGTCGGCGGCCTCGCCGGGACTGGCACCTTCGCGAGCCGGAGCGCGGTCTCGGCGGGCGGAGCCGTCGCGAAGGCGGGCACAGAACTGCGGCGGCGGCTTCTGGAGGACGCGGGCGAGTGGCTGGAAGCCGGGGTGGAGGATCTCGAGCTAGCCGGCGGTGCGGTGCGGGTCTTGGGCTCGCCCACGATCGGCGTCTCTGTCGCCGAGCTCGTCGCGGCGGCGGATCCCGCGCGGTATGCCTACAGCGCGCAGTGGGATCCGCCCGCGGTCGCATATCCCTACGCGACCCACGCGTGCGTCGTCGAGGTCGACCCCGAGACCGGCGGTGTCGAGATCATCCGGTACGCAATCGCGGAGGACTGCGGTCGCGTCATCAACCCGCTCGTCGTCGAGGGGCAGATTCACGGGGCGACGGCGCAGGGTATAGCGGAGGCGCTACTCGAGCAGATCGTCTACGACGAGGAGGGGCAGCTCCAAACCGCGTCGTTGATGGACTACCTCGTGCCGACGGCGAGCGAGGTGCCGGCGATGATGCTCGAGCATCTAGAGATCCCGTCGCCGACGACCACCGGCGGCGTGAAGGGCGTCGGTGAGGGCGGGACGGTCGGTGCGCCCGCGGCGGTCGCGAGCGCGTTGTCGGACGCTGTGGGGGTGCAGCTCCTCGAGCTTCCGGTATCGCCCGAGGTGCTTCGCGAGGCGGCGCTCGCGCGAGGGGCACCCCACCCGCGGTAGCTGCGTATTGCGGGTGCGACATCACCCAGCCGTGCACCCGAATCGGACGCCTCCGCTATGGCCTGTACTTTTCGACCGCCTCTAGCAAGGAGCACGCGCGGTTCGGCGGGCGGCTCCCGCACGATCCCGTACCATCGCAGCTCGTGTCCGGCTGCGTTCGCGACTACGCCTCTCCGCACACGCTCGCTCCGCTTCTGCGCCCACGGCTCGTCGGTGCGCGCATCCCCCGCAGCGAGGACGCGCGACTTGTCAGCGGTCGCGGCCGCTTTCTGGACGACATCGAGCTGCCGCGTATGTTGCACGCGTCCTTCGTGCGCAGCCCACTGCCGCTCGCGTCGATCCGTGCCCTCGATATCGACGATGCACGCACCGCGCCCGGAGTGGGCATTGTTTGGACTGCCGAGGACGTCAGGCCGTTCTGCGCGGGCCTCGAGTCTGGACTGCAGACCGAGGGGCTCGAGGGAACCGTGCAGCCGCTGCTAGCCGACCGCTACGTCCGCCACGTCGGCGAGGCCGTCGCCGTCGTCGTCGCTGACACGACCTACCAAGCCGAGGACGCAGCGGCTCTCGTCGGGCTTGACTTGGAGCCGCTTGATCCGGTGACAGGCTGGGAGGAGGCGCTGGCCGCCAACCGTCGCGCCAACGACACCGTCAGTTCCAACCTCGTCTTCGACCGCGAGCGCGCGTTCGGCGCGCCTGACGAGGCCTTCGAGGGTGCGGCAGTGTTGGTCAGCGGCCGCTACGTCTGCAGCCGTGTCAGTCCGGCGCCGCTTGAGACGCGCGGCTACCTCGCCGACTACGACTGGGCGACGAAGCGGCTGACACTGTGGAGCTCGACGCAGATGCCGTTTGTCGTGCGGTCGCTCCTCGCGCACCACCTCAGGATCGCCGAGCACGAGCTCGAGGTGATCGCGCCGGACGTCGGGGGCGCCTTCGGTCAAAAGGGGAATCTCTTTCCGGAGGAGGCGCTCGTTTGCCTACTCTCGCGATTTCTCCAGCGCCCGGTTCGCTGGACGGAGGACCGCAGGGAGAACCTGCTCGCGGGCTCGCACGCGAAGCATCAGGTGAACGAGCTCGAGCTGGCGCTCGACGCGGCCGGGCGGATTGTCGGGCTCGCCGACAGGATCGTCGGCGACGGCGGCGCCTACCAGACGTGCCCGTTTACGCAGCTCGTGGAGCCCCTCGCGGCGACCGTCAACCTGACGGGGGTCTACAAAGTGTCGAGCATCCGCGAGCGGGTTCAGGCGGTCATGACAAACACCTGCCCCGTGGGTGCCTACCGTGGGATCGGGTACGGCGCGCCGCAGATCGCGCGAGAGTCGCTCCTGGACGAGGCCGCGCGGCGGCTCGCGCTGTCGCCGTTCGAGATCCGGCGTCGCAACGTGATTCGGCCGGAGGACTTCCCGTACACGTCCTTCAACGCCGTCTACAGCGAGGGCAGCTACCTCGAGTCGATTGACTCCCTCGAGGAGATGGTCGGGTGGGAGGAGTTTCGCGAGCGCCAGAGGCAGGCGCGCGAGCACGGACGGCATCTCGGGCTCGGCATCAGCATCTTCAATGAGAGCACGGGCGGTGGCACGCAGTCGACCTACGTCACCGGGTTCAACCGGACGACTCACGACACTTCCGCGGTGCGGATGGATCCGTCCGGGAAGGTCACCGTCACCACCTCGCTCGTCTCGCAGGGGCAGGGACACGCGACCGCCTTCGCCCAGCTCGCTGCGGACGCGCTGGGCGTCGCCTTCGAGGACGTGGTCGTGCACGCGGGGGGCACGAGGCAGACCTGGGGACTGGGCACCTGGGGGAGCCGCGCCGCCATCATCGGGGGCGGCTCGATCCTGCGGGCGGCCGCAGTTCTCCGCGAGAAGCTCGTGCGGACGGCGGCGCACCTGCTGGAGGCTGCCCCCGAAGACGTGGTGCTCGAGAACCGCCGCGCCTTCGTCCTCGGGTCGCCGGCCCGGGCCGTCTCGATCCCGGAGCTCGCGGACGCGATCTACTTCGCGTGGCAGAAGCGGCCGCTTGATCTCGACCCGACCCTCGAGGCGACCGCCGCGTACGACCCCCCCGCCGCGATTTTCGCGAATGGCGCACACGCCGCGGTTGTTGAGGTAGACCTCGAGACCGGCGGCGTGCAGGTCGAGCGCGTGTACGCGGTCGAGGACTGCGGCGTAATGATCAACCCTGCGATCGTCGAGGGGCAGATCCGCGGTGGAATCGCGCAAGCGATCGGGCAGGCGCTCTACGAGGAGCTCATCTATGACGAGGACGGGCAGCTTGTTACGGCGAGCTTCGCGGACTACCTGATCCCGACGGCGTTCGAGGTCCCGGAGATTGAGATCAGGCACCTCGAGACGCCGTGCTCCTACTCACCCGCTGGCGTGAAGGGGATGGGCGAGTCGGCGATGGTCTCGGCGCCGGCGGCACTCCTGAACGCGGTGAACGACGCCCTCCACCCTTTCGGGGTGCGCCTCACCGAGGTGCCGTTGACGCCTTCGCGGATCCACGCGGCGCTCGCCGCCTGAAATCGACTCCGGACGGGCCCGCGACACCTCCTTTTGGTCTGGGTCAAGGCCAAATCCTGCCGCCGCTCCTCGCTCGGCCGCCTATGCTTCTCTCGCCCTAGAGAGGGGATCACATCGCTCTGAAGCTCGAGAACGAGTTCGTCGTCGCTGCGCCCGTCGAGCCGACCTGGAAGACGCTGCTCGACCTCGAGCGGGTTGCTACGTGCCTCCCGGGTGCGAAAATCGAGCCACCCGACGAGGAGGGGGCCTTCCGCGGCTCGATGCGTGTACGGCTCGGCCCCATCTCGATGGACTACAAAGGCATCGCACGGCTCGCGGAGGTCGACGAGGAATCCCATCGTGCCGTCTTCGTGGTCGAGGGGAAGGAAACGCGCGGCCAAGGATCTGCCTCAGCGACGATCACGAACCGGCTCGTCGGGGAAGGCGGCTCGACGCGGGTCGTGGTGGGAACGGAACTGAGCGTGACGGGGCGACCGGCCCAGTTCGGTCGCGGGATCATGCAGGACGTCGCCGCCGCCATGCTTCGAGACTTCGCCGAGTGTCTGTCGCAGCTGATGATGGGTACCGACGCCCAAGAGACGGCTCTGGCGGAGGCCGCCGCGGAGCCGGCAGAGCCTCTACCGGAGAAGGCTCCGCCCAAACCGGAGGCGTCCAATCCGCCCCCGCAGCGTCCGCAGTCGGAGGAGTTGAAGGTGGGGGGGGTCGTGTGGAAGGTCATCGTGGCCCGGGTAGGCCGCGTTCTCCAGAGGTTCGCCCGGCGCCGCCGGCCTTCCTGAGCACCTTGCGCAAGGGCGTCATCGGCACGTCCCTGCCGCGCAAAGAGGACGTGCCGCTCTTGACGGGTGCTGCGCGCTTCGCCGGCGACGTGCAGCGGCCGGGGATGCTGCACGCGCACATCCTGCGGAGCCCCTTCGCGCACGCGCGCCTACTCTCACTCAACGCTGGTCCTGCGCTGGAGCTGCCGGGGGTACACGCCGTCCTGACTCAGGAGGACCTTCCGCCTGCCGCGCGAGCGATCCCGATGCGGATGTTCGCGCAGCAGGACTTGGAGGGTTACCTTCAGCCGCCGCTCGCCGGCGGCGTCGTCCGCTACTCCGGTGAGCCAGTCGCGATGGTTGTGGCCGATTCCCGCTACGAGGCCGAGGACGCCGCAGAGCTCGTCGAGGTGGACTACAGCGAGCTTCCGGTCGTGCTCCGGCCGGACGAGGCGCTTGAGGAGGAGGCGCCGCGCCTGCATACCGGGCCCAACCGGGCGGGCGGGTTCAGGATCGAGTTCGGGGACGTCGATCGCGCGTTCGCCGAGGCGCACCTAGTAGTTGAGGAGCGGCTCGAGGTCGGCCGGCACGCGGCGGTCCCTCTGGAGACGCGGGGGCTCGTGGCGGAGGTCGACGAACTGACCGGCATGCTCGTCGTCTACGGCGCGGCCAAGATCCCGCACGTCAACCGGCGCATCCTCGCACGCCTCCTCGACCGTCCGGAAGAGCGGATCCGCCTCGTCGAGCTCAACGTCGGCGGCGGCTTTGGCGCTCGCGGCGAGTTCTACCCAGAAGATTTCCTGATCCCGTTCTGCGCGCTCCGGCTCCGGCGACCGGTTGCCTGGGTCGAGGATCGCGAGGAGCACATGCGCGCCTGCAATCACTCGCGCGAGCAGGTGCACGACGTCGCGATTGCACTCGCAAAGGACGGGCGCTTCCTCGCGTTGCGCGACCGTTTCCTGAACAACACCGGCGCCTACATCCGCACCCACGGTCTCGTCGTCCCCGGTATGACCGCCGCTCTCTTGCCGGGGCCGTACCGTTGGTCAGCCTACCGCTGCGATGCCTCACAGGTCGTCACCAACAAGACTCCGGCCGGCACCTACCGCGCCCCGGGGCGGTACGAGGCGAACTTCGTTCGAGAGCGCCTAATCGATGTCGCCGCGCACCGGCTCCGGCTCGACCCCGTCGAGCTGCGCCGGCGCAACCTCATCGCGCGCGACGACATGCCCTACCCGACCGGCACTCATACGGACGGCCACCCCGTTGTATACGACAGCGGCGATTACGCGCTCCTGCTCGAGAAGGGGCTCGCGCGCTTCGGCTGGGAGGAAATGCGACGGTGGCGCGACTCCGCGCCGCACCGCGGGATTGGCGTCGGCTTCTTCGTCGAGAAGAGCGGCATCGCGCGCTGGGAGTACGCGCGCGTCGAGGTCACGAACCGCGGCGAGACGCACGTCTACTCCGGTGGTGCCTCCCTCGGCCAGGGTCTCGAGACCGTTCTCGCACAGGTTGCGGCGGACACGCTCGGCGTACGCTACGACGACGTCAGCGTCTTCCACGGCGACACCGCCACGATTCCCGACGGGATGGGCGCGTTCGGGAGCCGCGCCGCGACGCTTGGCGGAAGCGCGGTCCTCCGTGGGGCGACACGCCTGCGCGAGCGTCTACTCGAGCTCGCCGCCGACGAGCTCGAGATCGCTCCCGAGGACTTGGACCTCGTCGACGACGCTGTGATCGCTCGCGGTGCGCCGGCCACCCGGGTCTCGCTTTCGGCGCTCTTCGAGCTTGCAAGGCCGGCGCGCGCGCTCGGTTCCAACACCCAGCCCGGTCTCTCCGAGGAGGCGTATTTTCTCTCGGAGGACATGACGTTTCCGTACGGTCTCCACTGCGCAGCGGTCGAGATCGACGCTGAGACCGGAGGCGTCGCCATCGAGCGTTACACCGTCGCCTACGACCTCGGTCGCGCGATCAACCCCCAGCTGGTCGAGGGGCAGGTCGTCGGCGGCGCCGCGCAAGGAGTCGCCGGCGCTCTCCTGGAGGAACTCGCCTACGACGAGGGAGGGCAGCTCGTCGCCGGGTCGTTCATGGACTACCTGCTACCGACCGCTGGTGAGGCGCCCTTCGTGGACGTTCTCATCACCGAGGACGCCCCGACGTCGCGGAACCCTCTGGGGGCGAAGGGTGCCGGTGAGGGTGGTACCGCAGCCGCCGGTGCGGCCATCGCGAACGCCGTCGCCGACGCCCTCGCCGCCGAGCCGACGCGGCTGCCCATAACCCCCGAACGCGTCCTGACGCTCGCCCGGGAAGGAGCCAGATGAAACCACCGCAATTCGAGTACGACGATCCAAGCAGCATCGAGGAGACGCTGACTCTCCTCACGCAGTACGGCGAGGACGCGAAGATCCTGGCCGGCGGACAGAGCCTCGTCCCCCTGCTGAACTTCCGACTCGCACGACCCGACCGACTTATCGACATCAACAACGTGCGCGAACTCGACTATCTTCGCGTCGAGGACGGGATGCTGCGGATCGGTGCGCTCACGCGCCATTCGGCGCTCGAGCGCTCGAGCGAGCTGGGCGAGCGCGTGCCGCTCCTGCGTGATGCGGTTCGGCTCGTTGGCCACGTCCAAATCCGCAACCGCGGCACGGTCGGCGGGTCCGTCGCACATGCCGATCCAGCGGCCGAGCTCCCGGTGGCGCTGACAGCGCTTTCTGCCCGCTTCCACGCCCGCTCCTCGCGCGGGTCGCGGCTGCTCCGCGCGGACGAGCTCTTCGTCACGCATCTGACGACCGCTCTCGAGCCTGACGAACTGCTGACAGAAATCGAGGTTCCGTTGCCGGCGCCGGGAACGCGCCACGGTTTTGTTGAGTTCTCACGGCGACACGGCGACTTCGCTCTCGGGGGCGCCGCCGTCCTGCTGGAGAGCGGCCCTGACGGTAGCTGCCGCCATGCCGCAATCGCGCTTCTTGCGGCGGCATCGACGCCGCTCCGCGCCTCCGGTGCCGAGCAGTTCCTGGTCGGACAACGGTTCAATGAGCGCGTCGCAGCCGAGGCGGCCGAGCGCGCGGTCGGGGACATCAATCCAACCGGAGACATCCACGGCTCCTCTAACTACCGCCGCGGCCTCGTTAAGGCGATGGTCCGCCGTGCACTTGTCCAGGCGGACAGCGGAGCGAAGGAGGCGGCGTGACCCGTAGAGAAGTATCGATTGAGATCAATGGCGAGGTGTTCGAGCGGACGGTGGAGCCGAGGCTACTGCTCTCCGACTTCATCCGGCACGAGGCCCGCCTGACCGGGACTCACGTCGGCTGCGAGCACGGCGTCTGCGGCGCGTGCACAGTGCAGCTGGACGGGGAGCCGGTTCGCTCCTGCCTCCTGTTCGCCGTCCAAGCGACCGGCCACAGTATCCGCACCGTCGAGGCGATGGCTGCACTTGACGGGACGTTGCACCCTCTGCAGCAGGCGTTCCACGAGACCCATGCGCTTCAGTGCGGCTTCTGCACCCCCGGGTTCCTAATGACCCTCGAGCCGTTCGTGCGGGATGCCGAGCCGGCGCAGCTCGACGATCGAACAATCCGCTCGGCGCTCGCTGGCAACCTCTGCCGCTGCACCGGCTACCAGAACATCGTCACAGCGGTGAAACTCGCCGCGGAGAGGACGCACGCATGAGAGTCGTCGATCTCACCCACCGCTTCTCCATCCATACTCCCGGCTGGGTCGGATACCCATCGCCGAAGCTTTCGTACTTCCAGCGCTTTGCGACGCAGGGAATCGTCTCGCAGCTCCTCGAGCTGCCGCTCCACTCGGGGACGCACTTCGACGCGGAGATGCACATCGTCTCCGGCGGCAACGACCTCGCCTCGATTCCGCTGTCCCGCCTCTGCCGCGAGGGGGTAATCGTCGACATCTCGCAAGACATGCATGACTGGGCGACCATCAAGCCGCACCACATCACCGAACGGATGGAGGTCCGAAAGGGAGACATCCTCCTCTACCACACGGGCTACTGGCGCTACTACAACGGCGCGCCGGAGGAAGACGAGGAGCGCTACTTCCTGCGCCACCCGGGCGGCGATCGCGAGTTCGCTGAATGGCTGGTCGAGATGGAGCTCGCGTGGACCGGCTTCGACACCGCCTCAGGTGACAACCCGTTGAATACCTCGATCAGGACGAAGTGGCGCCCCGAAATCGAGGCGCAGGCGAAGAAGCAAGGGATCGACGCCGAGGAGCTGTTCCCGATCGACGACCTCTTCGTCATGCACAAGGTTCCGTTTCCTCACGGGATCACCCACGTCGAGAACCTCGGCGGCGACCTCGCGCAGGTGCTGAACAGACGCTGCCTGATCGGCGCGTTCCCGATACCGATCGAGGGAGGCGAGGCGTCTCCGTGTCGCGTCGTCGCCTTCCTTGACGAGTGATGGATGCCCACGGGCGCTTTGCCGATATGCCAGTCGAGGAACCCTACGAGGGGCTGCAGCGGCGGACGTTCGACAGCGACGGTGCGACGGTGAGCGAGTACACGTTTGTGGCAGGCGCGCATTTCCCGCTCCACAGGCACCCGCAAGAGCAAATTACGCTGATCACCCACGGTGAGGTCGAGCTGACCGCGGCCGGAGAGACGGTGCCCCTGGCAGCCGGGGATTGGTCAGTCGTCGGTCCCGGCGTCGAGCACGGCATTCGTGCAGGCGAGTCAGGCGCGCGGATCCTGGCCATCGTCGTGCCGCGGCGGCGCGAAGCTGTGACGGTCGTCGAGTGAGGCTTGCGGTTGCTCAGTTGACCGGGGAGCCGTTCGCGGTCGAGGAGAACCGGACGCTGACAGTACGCGCGACTCGTGAAGCGTTCGAGCAGGGCGCCGATCTCGTTCTGCTTCCCGAGCTCGTGGTTCCGGGCTATATCGCCGACCGGCGGCTCGCGGAGGTGGCGGAGCCCCTGCTCGGGGAGACATTCGAGGCCTGGCGCGGGATCGCGGCGCAGGCGGGGGGTGTAGTCGTCGGAGGTTTCTGCGAGCGAGACGGCGACGCCCTCTACAACACCGCGATCGCGGT
>JBBQDZ010000025.1:0-18941 GCA_038320185.1 Gaiellales bacterium | reverse complement strand
TGATCGATCTCGAGACGCGCCGATTGCTGTGCGCCTGCCGAGCCTGCTCGATCCTCTTCGCGAGCGATGCTGCGGGGGGCGGCCATTACCGGCTGCTCCCGGACCGCAGCCGCTTCGTCGTCGACTTCGAGCTCGACGACGCTCTCTGGGCGAGCCTGCACATCCCGGTCGAGATGGCCTTCTTCTTCCATAGCAGTGCCGCGGGACGCGTGGTCGCGTTCTACCCGAGCCCGCTCGGCGCGACCGAGTCGCTGCTCGAGCTCTCGGCGTGGGAGGAGCTGACGGCGAGGAACCCGGTCCTGGCGGAGCTGGCGCCGGACGTCGAGGCGCTGCTCGTCAACCGGGTTCGCGGCGCCCGCGAGAACTGGCTCGTGCCGGTCGACCACTGCTACGCGCTCGTCGGGCTGATTCGCACGCACTGGAAGGGGTTCGGCGGGGGAACCGAGGTCTGGGAGGAGATCGGCCGGTTCTTCGAGAGCCTGCGGCGGCAAGCGAAGAAGATCACGAAGGAAGCAAAGGAGGCGACATGGCAAGACTCAAAGTTGGGAAGCCCGACGTGAAGCCGGATTTCTCCGCGCACACGAAGGGCGTCAGGCAGGGGAACAAAGGCCCAAGTGAGAAGCAGAAGGGCCACGTCGAAGGTGGTCGCTCCACGGCGGAACGCTCGACCGGGATCAACCCGGAGGCGCACGATCCGATCGATCCGCGGATGCCGAATCTCTCGCCGGCGTAGCGTGTGAGCTCAGCCAGAAATCCGCTGGCGGTGGCGGAGACGAGCCCGGTGCTCGGCTTCGAGGTCGTCGGCGCCGAGGCCGTTCCCTACTCGGCCTCGCCGACGGTCGCCTTTGCTCTGCGCATCGAGACCGACCGGCCCGTGCGCTCCGTCTCGCTCAACGCGCAGATCCGGATCGCCCCGGCGCGAAGGACCTATGACGCGGACTCGAAGGAGCGCCTGGTCGAGCTCTTCGGAACGCCCGAGCGCTGGGGCGAGACGCTTCGCGGCTTCGTCTGGGCCAACGCGACGCTGCTCGCGCCGCCGTTCTCCGCGAGCACCGTCGCCCAGATGCCGGTCGCCTGCACGTACGACCTCGAGGTCGCGAGCGCGAAGTACTTCAACGCTCTCGCCGACGGCGAGGTGCCGCTCGAGTTCCTCTTCAGCGGCACCGTGTTCTACGCAGGCGACGGAGGGCTCCTTCGGACCGCGCACATCTCCTGGGAATCCGAAGCGGCCTTCAGGATGCCCGTGCAGGTGTGGAAGGAGGCGATGGAGGCCTCCTTCCCCGGCAGCGCCTGGCTGCGGGTGCGCAAGGACGTCTTCGACCGGCTGGTGGCCTACAAGGCGAAGCGTGCGCTGCCGACCTGGGAGGCGGCGGTGGAGGAACTCCTCGGGGGGCGCGAGTGACGGATCCGCTACGCCAGCTGGCCGACGCGGTGCTCTACGAGGGCTACATCCTCTGGCCCTACCGGCGCTCCGCGCCGAAGAACCAGAAGCGCTGGACGTTCGGCGGCGTTTATCCGCCAGGCTGGAGCGCCGAGCACCCGGACGACCCGCAGACGCTGCAGACTCAGTGCCTGCTGGAGGCCGAGAGCGACGCGGAGGTCGAGGTGCGGGTGCGCTTCCTCCAGGTCGTCGAGCGGCGGGTGGCGCGTCGAGGCGCCGACGACCTCGAGTATGTCGATGAGCTTCACGTCGGTGGGGAGCGACACCTCTCGTGGGACGAGGCGGTCGAGCGCGAGACGGTTCTCGTCGTTCGCACAGGCGGCGGCACCGGCCGCGCGGACATCGCTTTTCGAGGCGATTCCAAGGAGGAGCCGCTCGGCGAAGAGGCTGTGATCGTCCGCTCGTGGGAGGCCTTGGCCGGGACAGTGGAGGTGGCGACAGAGCGGCTCGCGGAGCGGCTCTACCGGGTGACCGCCCGAACGGCCAACGAGACCCGATGGGCGGGAGACGACCGGGAACAGGCCCTGCGCTGCACCTTCTGCTCGACCCATACAGTGCTGCGGGCACCCGACGGCGCCTTCGTCTCACTCACCGACCCTCCGGAGGGCCTGCGTGAGGTTGCTTCTGCGTGCGAGAACAGGGGCGCGTGGCCGGTGCTCGTCGGCGAGGAGGGCGACCGCCGGACGCTTCTCTCCTCGCCGATCATTCTCTCCGACTATCCGCAGATCGCGCCGGAGAGCCCCGGCGATCTCTTCGACGCGACGGAGATCGACCAGCTGCTGATCTTGAACGTGCTCGCGCTGACACCGGAGGAGCAGGAGGAGATGCGAGCATCGGACCCGCGCGCGCGAGAGATCCTCGAGCGCTGCGCCTCGCTCACGCCGGAGGAGCGCATGCGGCTCCACGGCGCGATCCGCGAGTTCCGGCCGGCGCTCCGACGATGAGCGAGCCCGGCGACTTCTGGGTCACGATGGGCCGGGCGGGGCAGCAAGCCGCGCTCGTGGACGGCACCGAGATCCGGAAGGGGAGCCGCGTCGTGCTGCGCCCCAAGGCCGGCGGCGACATCTTCGACATCGCGCTCGCCGGGAAAGCCGCCGTCGTGGAGGCGATCGAGGAGGATGCCGAGGGGCGCCTGCACGTGTCGGTGACCCTCGACGACGATCCGGGACGCGATCTCGGCGAGGCACGGGTGCTCGGGCATCGCTTCTTCTTCGGGGTCGACGAGATCGAGCCGCTGGCAGACGCCAGTGGTGAGCAGCTCGCGGCTGCGATCAGGATCCTCGTCGCCGGAATCGGCAACATCTTCCTCGGCGACGACGGCTTCGGCGTCGCGGTCGCGAATCGCCTGATCGGTCGCGAGCGGCCGGCCGGAGTCGATGTCGTCGACTTCGGGATCCGCGGGATGGATCTGGCCTTCGCCCTCCAGGATCCCTATGACGCCGTGATCTTCGTCGATGCATCGCCACGGGGCGAGCGGCCGGGGACGCTCTCGATCGTGGAGCCCGACCTCGACGTCGGCGAGCTCGGGCTCGAGACTCACGCGATGGACCCGGTGCGGGTGCTCGGCCTGGCGCAGGCCATCGGGCGGGTGCCGCCGCTCGTCCGGATCGTGGCATGTGAGCCGGCGCTCGTCGTCCACGGGGGGCATGACGAGGATCTCGTCGGGGAGCTGAGCCCTGTCGTCGAGGCGGCGGCCGATGAGGCGGTTCGCGTCGTCGAGGCGCTCGTCGGCGAGCTGACGGTTGAGATCGAAACGACACGAAAGGTGGTGGAAGGATGAAGCGCGCAATCGGACTTCTGGCAGGACTCGCGATCGGAACCCTGATCGCCCACGAGCTGCCCTCGCTCAAGCGGTACTTCAAGATCGAGAGGATGTAGGCACCGCGATGCACAGGACGAAGGTCAGAGTCGTCGAGGGCATCCTCGACGCGAACGACACGATCGCGCGCGCGAACCGCGCGGACTTCGACCGCGCCTCCGTCACCGTCGTCAACCTGATGAGCGCGCCGGGCGCAGGAAAGACGACGCTCCTCGAGCGTGTCGTCCGCGAGCTCGCGGGCCTGCGCGTGGGAGTGCTCGAGGGAGACGTGCGCGGAAGCATGGACGCCGACCGCCTCGCCTCGCTCCACGTTCCGGTTGTCCAGCTCAACACCGACCCCGGCTTCGGCGGCGAGTGTCACCTGGACGCCAACATGGTGCGCTCCGCTCTCCCGTCGCTGCCGCTCGACGAGCTCGACCTGCTCGTGATCGAGAACGTCGGCAACCTTGTCTGCCCGGCGGAGTTCCGCGTCGGCGAGGACGTTCGCGTCATGGTCACCTCGGTCACGGAGGGCGAGGACAAGCCGCTCAAGTACCCGCTCATGTTCCGGGTCTGCGATCTCGTGCTCGTCAACAAGATCGATCTCCTGCCGCACCTCGACTTCGACCTCGACCGGTTCCTCTCGAACCTCGACGCCGTTCATCCGGGCGTCGAGCGGCTGCTCGTGAGCGCGAAGTCGGGCGAGGGGGTCGAGGCGTGGCGCGATTGGCTACGCGCCACCGGTGTGCGGGAGCCCGTCGCGGTGTGAGCAACGCCGTCGGCGCGGGCGCGCTCGCGACGCGCGTCGACGAGCTGCTGGCACGGCGGAACGAGGCGAGCGACCGGTTCTTCGCCGCCGAGGCTCCACGGATCGCGCTGCTCTGTCGCGAGCTCGCGACCCGATTGGTGAGCGGCGGGCGCCTCTTCGCGGTCGGCTCCACACCGCAGGCGCACTCCGATGCTCGCCACGTCGCGGTGGAGTTCGTGCACCCGGTGATCGTCGGCAAACGTGCGCTCCCCGCGATCGCGCTCACGGCGGAGGGCGGAGCCGTCGCCACCCAGCTAGGCCTGCTCGCGGTCGCGGCCGACACGGCGATCCTCTTCGGCGAGGAGCCGGATGCAGCCGCGCTCGCGCGCGAGCGCGGCTGCCTGACAATTGCGTTCGATGCCTCCGGCGCCGAGTGGCAGTTCGAGGCGGAGAGCGGGGACCCGTTCGTCCGCCAGGAGCTCGCCGAGACGCTCTACCACGTCCTCTGGGAGCTCGTCCACGTCTTCTTCGATCACCTCGGCAGCTCGACGGTGGGGGCGGGGGACTCGGCCTTCCTGTACCCGTTCCTCGAGGGGGGCGACAAGGATCTCGACGCGGTGGTCGAGGACGTTCGCGCCTCGGTGCTGATGAAGGCGGCCGAGATCGCGGGTCTGCGGGCGCAGACCCTCCAGGACGGGCGCGAGGAGCTCGCTGCCGCGGCCGCCACCCTTCGCCGCGCGCTCGACCGCGGCGGTGCTCTGCTCGCGTTCGGGAACGGCGGCTCGGCGACGGACGCGATGGACGTCGCAGCCGACTTCCAGGCCGCGCCCCAGGGCTGGCGGAGTCGCGCCGCGCTCGGCCTGAGTGCCGACGCGGCGATCCTCACCGCCCTCGCGAACGACATCGGCCCCGGCGCGCTCTTCCAGCGCCAGGTCATCGCCTATGGCCGCGAGGGCGACGTCGCGCTAGCCCTCTCGACGAGCGGCAACTCAGGGAACATCCTCGAGGCGCTCGCGGAGGCTCGCCGGCGCGGGCTGGTGACGATCGCCATGATCGGCTACGACGGCGGGCGCGTGGCTGCGGAGGGCCTCGCCGACCACGTGGTCGTCAGCCGCTCCGAGCATGTGCCGAGGATTCAGGAGGCCCAGGCGAGCGCCTACCACGTGCTGCGCGAGCTCGTTGAGCTCGCCGGCCCTTGAGCCCCCGTCGAGCGCTCGACAGGCCGAGTGACCGACAGCGCTTGATCGAGAGCGGCTCCTCTGCGACCCTTGAACGGCGGGGCGGCATTCGGGACGAGCAAGCGATCGGCGGGGAGGGGCGGGTGGCTTCGACAACGGCGACGGCGCGGGACGCCGAGGAACGTGCAGGGGGCGGGCGCTCCGCGCTGTGGAACTGGGCACACGAGGTCGTCTCGTACCCCCAGGTCGTCGTCGAGGCCCGCTCGGTCGAGGACGTCGTTCGCGTCGTCAAGGATCGGAGCCGGTACCCCTCGCCGGTGCGAGCCCACGGCTCGAACCACTCCACGAGCTTCTGTACCGAGGCCGACGGAGGCACCGTGGTGGATCTCTCGAGGATGAACCGGATCCTCGAGGTCGGGTCCGACTACGTCCGTGCCGAGCCGGGCGCCCTCCTCTACCACGTCGCCCACGAGCTCCGGCAGCGCAACCTGCAGTTCTACGTCAACATCGAGCTCGGCAACCTCACGCTCGGCGCCGCTGCCTGTGCGGCGACGAAGGATGCCTCGATGCCCGGGGAGTACGGTCAGGTGAACTCCTACTGCGTCGGGATGAAGATCGTCACGCCGGCCGGCGACCTGCTCGAGATCACCGAAGACGATCCGGACTCACTCCAGGCGGCCCGGTCGAGCTACGGACTCCTCGGCATCGTCGTCGAGGTGACGTTCCGCGTGCGCCCGCTGCAGACGATGGCAGTCGAGCACCGGCTTTACACCCTCGAGGAATACCTTGAGGCGCTGCCGGAACTGGTCGCAGAGAACCGCTCGATCATGATGTTCCTCTACCCATTCACGAACCGCGTCGTCGTGGAGCTGCGGCGCTACACCGGGCCCGCGCGGCCCGACGCACAGGTGCACGACCGTGTCTGGCGGATGCGGAACTACTTCTGGAGCAAGTTCGTCCCGACAGTCGCCCGCGGCCTCGTCCAGTACGTGCCGGCCAAGCAGGTGCGGTACGCGCTGGTGGATGCCTTCAACCGCACCGTGCAGCGAACGTCCGCTCTCATCCTCACGGACGCGACGACGACCGCCACGAACCAGATCATCCTTTACCCGGAGACCGGCGGCTTCTCGCGTTACACCTTCAGCATCTGGGGGTTTCCCGAGAAGCGCTACCCGCAGATCCTGCGGGAGTACTTCCAGTTCGCGAAGCGCTACTACCGCGAGCACGGGTTTCGCTGCAACATGTGCCACGTCGGCTACCGGATCCTCCAGGATCAGAGCTCGCTCTTCTCCTACACGTGGGACGGGAACGTGCTCACGATCGACCCGGTCTCGAGCGGTGACCCCGGCTGGCTTCCGTTCCTGCGCGCCTATAACGAGTTCTGCAGCGAGCACGGCGGCTCGCCGCTCTTCAATCAGACGCGGGAGCTCGAGCAGGGTCAGGTTCGCAGGGCATTCGGGGACCGGCTCGCCCGCTTCGAGGAGCTGCGCCGAAGGCACGATCCGGACGAAAGGCGGGAACCAGATAACGTCCGAGCATGTCGCCGCAGATGAGACGCTTCGCGCCGCTGCTGCTCATCCTCGCGGTCGTGTTCTTCCTCGTCCCGCTGCTGACGCGCTCACACAAGGGGAGTCTGTCGTCGAGCGACAAGGCGAAGCGGGCACTGAGCGCCATCACCCGGATCGACGCGGGCGAGCGAGCCTACACAGGTGCGCACGGCCGCTACAGCCCCCACCTCGCCGACCTCCTCACTTCGGCCAAGGGCCTCGGCGACGACCTTGCGACCGGGCTGACCGTCCAGCTCGACGTCAGCTCCGACGGGAACACCTACCTTGCCCAGGTGGAGAGCGAGGTCCTCGGTCTCGTCCGCGCTAGAACCGGGCCGAAGCTGACGACTGATACCTGCGTGGTGCTGAAGAAGGGCTCGGGCGTGAAGTGCCCCGAGGTCAAGCCGCAACCCAAGTAGCCCCTCTCTGCAATCCGCCGTTCCCCGCTCCGCCGTAGTTAGGTCGGGCACCGCACGGGCTTATCTGTCACGGCCAGGGGGAAATGCGTCGCGTACTTGCTGCAGCAGTCGTCCTCGCCGTCACCGCGATCCCAACGTACGCACTGGCCGGGCTGGCGAAGGGCGGCGGCTCGCTCCACGCAACGATGTCTGGGAAGGCAGAGACGCCGAAGGGCGATCCGAACGGAACCGGGACGGCCGAGGTCAAGTTCTCCGCCGGCAAGGTCTGCTGGGAGCTGAAGGTCTCGAAGATCGCAAGGCCGCTCGCGGCTCACATCCACAAGGGCCGTACCGGCGTCGCCGGTCCCGTTGTCGTGCCGTTCGGCAGCTCGTACAAGGCCGAGGGATGCATCGCGACACCTGCGAAGACGGTCGCGGCGATCCGCCCGAACCCCAGCGCCTACTACGTGAACATCCATACTGCAGCGTTCCAGGGCGGCGCTGTGCGCGGTCAGGTGCGCGCCGACGACTAGGCGCCGAGAAGGCCCCCGCCGAGCCAGGCCCGTTTCGCGGCCGGGCTCGGCACACGGTTTAACCGACTCCACAACGCGGGAGACTCCGACTGGTCGATCAGCGACTTCGAGAAACGGAGGATCTATGTCCGAGCAAGGAAACGAAGAGCGCCCGGGTACACCGGCGAACGTCTTTCCGCCCGACGAGGACGCGACGAAGGAAGCCGATCCCCGGCCCAAGCCTCCATCCGAGGAGCCGTCGGACTCCGGGGGCCAGGAGGAGGCCAGAGACCGCGAGCCGCTGTCCCCGCCGGAGCAACCGGACGGGCCGCAAACGGAGGGGTAGCCCGCCCCGGTCGCTTCGCCGGACATCCCGCCGCGAAAGGGAGCAGCCCGCATGCGTGAGTGGCGGGTCAGTGCGCTGCGGAGTAACGTCGGAGGTCGCCGACCGCGACCCGCGGACGCTCTGGACGTCGCGGCCACCGCGGATGATCGAGAGCCGCCCGCGGGCGGGTGCACAGCGGAGCCTGCGGCCCGGCGACTAGGGCTTGACGCGATAGATGGCGCCGGTCAGGTCGCCGACATAGAGCTGACCATTGTGCTCGCCGACCGCGACTACCGGTGCAGCGAAACCGGTCAGGAATGGCTTGTAGGTGCCGCCGGTCGTCGGCATGGAGACGACCTCGGGCCCCTTGCCGGTTCCGCCGAAGAGGGCGACATAGAGCCGCTTGCCGACATACCCGAGACCGACAGGCGACGCGTGCGCCGGGAAGAGGGCGAACGGCTTCGCGTACTGCGAGCATGTCTCGGGCCGGGCGGGGCAGTCAGGGAAGCCGAAATCGAGGCCGGGTTCGACGACCAGCAGGCGGTCGGGCGGTCGCTTCTTGCCGAGGTTCTCCTGGCCGAGGTCGGACACGAGCGGCCCGCGCAGGCCCGGTACGAAGATCGGCTGCCAGGGCTGGCGCATGCCCGTCGCGATCAGCTCCAGCTTCCCGGTCTTCGGATCGACCGCCAGGAAGCTGTTGGCGTACGGCGTCCGGCCGTGCTTGTAGTCGGCGGTCTTGGTGTCCCCCAGCGACACGCCGGCGTAGAGCCGCCCATCTGGGCCGAAAGCGATGCCGTTGAAGCCTGAGAAGCCCTTCGGACCGCGGGCGACGACCCGCTGCTTCCTGAAGCGCGTGCCGTCCCAGCCACTCCAAGCAAGGATCCTGGTCGTCGGGCCGAAGCCCGTGGACAGATAGAGCGTTCCTCTGTCGAAGGCGAGCCCAAAGGCTACCCGCGGCGAGCCGGGCACCCTGACGGCACGGCCATTCTTCACGGCGTAGACGCCGCCCTGAATCTTCGGATTCTGCTCGTCGCCGAAGGCGGCAACGAATACCTGCCCGTGACCGAACGCGAAGGCGGTCGGCGTCGGCACTCCCCGCGCGAGTACCGCGACGGCCTGGCCGCCGGCAGCGGTCGGCGGCGGGGGCGGCCCGGCCGCGGCGACGGTGCTCGCGGCAATGACCGCGACGGCGGCAGCGGTGACCAGGAATCGAACTCTCACCATGAGCTACGGAGTATCTCCGGCGCGGAGGTGAAATGTCCAGTGGCGTCAAGACACGATTCGATACGTGACTCGCTCCGCAGGGCGGTCGACGCGACGTTCACATCAAGGGCGATCTCGGTCTCGACCATCACGGAGGGCCGAAGCTACTCGGCTTGCTTCCATCCTCACTGCGCCCTTGTCACCTGCGCTCATGCGTTTCCTGACTCCTGTTAGGCGCGGAGCAGCTGCTAGAGCCGGAACTCGCCGCGCGCTACGACCACGGCCGAGCCGCCCACCTCCACCCGCTCGAGCTGCTCGAGCGACCCGTCCACCCGAGCGTGGAGCGTCGACGGTCGTCCCACCTCGGCGCCCTGGGAGATCTCGATCTCGTTGCCGAAGCCGATCCGTCCGTGGCGCGCCAGATGGTAGGCGAGCGGCCCCGCCGCGGAACCCGTAGCCGGGTCCTCGGCGACGCCCCCACCGGGCGCGAACATCCGCGTCTTCCAGCGCCCGTTCTCGCCTGCGAAACAGTTGACGCCGAGGGCGGCCGGCAGTCTCGCCAGGCGCGCGAGGTCGGGCTCGAGCGCCCCCACGTCCTCGAACGAAGGGAGGCAGACGAAGACGTGGGCGATGCCGTTGTCGTACACCTCGACCGGCAGCTCTGATGCCTCGACGCCGAGTGCATCGAGGAGCTCGCGCTCCTGTGCGTAGGACGCCACCGTTGGGAGCGGCTGGTCCATCCGGCCGAAGACGATCCTCGGCCCGTCGCGCTCGAGCCGCACGGGCACCGTGCCGCTGCCGGTCTCGAGGCGGATGACGTCGAGCTGGAGCGGTCCCGCGAGCACGAAGGCTGACCCGAGCGTCGGATGCCCGGCGAAGGGCACCTCCACGGTCGGTGTGAAGATCCGGATCCGCACGTGCCCGTCGCGCTCCTTCGGCAAGACGAAGACCGTCTCGGAAAAGTTCAACTCGCGCGCGAGCGGCTGGAGCAGGTTTTCGGGGATCTCGCGCGCGTCCGTGAACACTCCGAGCTGGTTTCCCTCGAGCGGCGTGTCGGTGAAGACGTCGGCGACGACGTAGCGGAACGACGACATGACCTCGACTCTAGCGACGGCACCTTGCCTGTTCCTTCTACCCTGTGGGACGTGAAGAGCCTTGCCCGAGCGGCGGGAGTTCGATGAGCGCGCCGCCCGCGGCGGCCGGAGGCGGCAGCGCCTACCGCCCGCTTCCGTTGGAATTCGAGCGCCTCCCGCTCGAGGAGCAGGTGAAGCGGTCGCGCGGCTTCCTCGAGCTGATGGTGCAGCGGCGCTCGGTTCGGCGGTTCTCGCCGGAGCCGGTTCCATGGGAGCTCGTGGAGAATGCGATCCGTGTCGCCGGCAGCGCTCCCTCGGGCGCGAACCAGCAGCCGTGGCGCTTTGTCGCCGTCTCCGATCTCGACGTCAAGCAACGTATGCGCGACGCCGCCGAGGCCGAGGAGTGGGCCGCCTACCACGGACGCATGCCCGAGGAGTGGCATCGCGCGATCGAGCCAATCGGAACCGATTCGGTGAAGTCCCACATCACGGACGCGCCGTACGTGATCGTCGTCTTCGAACAGGCCTATGGCCTGGACGGGGAGCGTCAGTACAAGCACTACTACGCGAAGGAGTCGACCGGCATCGCCACCGGCTTCCTGCTCGCCGCGCTGCACGCAGGCGGGCTTGCGACGCTGTGCCATACCCCTTCTCCGATGGCCTTCCTCAGCCGGATCCTCGACCGACCCAGGAACGAGCGGCCGTTCCTCCTGGTTCCGGTGGGTTATCCCGCGGAGGGCGCCGAGGTGCCGGACGTGGAGAAGAAGGAGCTCGACCAGATCCTCGCTCGCGTCTGAGGGTTCGGCGCGGGTTATCCTCGCCCGCGTGCGCGTCTACCTCGTGCGGCACGCGGAGGCGGCCCCGGGTGAGCCCGACGAGCTGCGCCCGCTGACGCTCGAAGGTGAGGAGGCGGCGCGCGCGGTGGGTCGCCGCCTGGCGGCCGAGGCACGGGTCGCGGCCGTTGTGACGAGCCCGCTCCTGCGTGCACGGCAGACGGCGGAGGCGATCGGCCGGGCTTGCAGCGTTCACGCGCAGACGGACGAGGGTCTCGCTCCGGGAGCGACTGCCGACGATCTTCGGAGCGCGGTCGCGGGGCGGGCCGGCGAGGTCGTCGTCGTAGGCCACCAGCCGGACTGCGGCCGCATCGCCGCCGAGCTCCGCGGCGGCACCGAGCCGGCGTTCCCGCCCGCCGGGGTGGCCGTCCTTGAGATCTAGTCCGTTTCGGCCAGGTCCGAGGGCCTGTCCCCCGGGCATGGCCAGTTCCGCCAGGTCCGAGGGCCTGTCCCCCGGGCATGGCCGCTACGGTCACGAGTGACCGGCACGGACCCGCGCCAAGGGTGAACAGCGCCTGGGGCGGCGCGCCCTCAGCGTGCGCCTCGCCCGGCCTGGCTCGGCCCGCTCGCTCGCTCGGTGGAGGAGCGCTTCGAGCCGGCCAGCTCCGCCGCGAGCGCGCGCTCCTGATTCCGGTACCAGCGTGCCATGAACTCCAGGAACGCGATGCCGTACTGCAGAGCGAGGTACGGGTAACGCCCGTCTTCCTCCGCGCTCGCCTGCGCGCGCGGCTCCAGTTCCGAGCGGAAGAAGGCGAGATCCACCTCGGCCTCCCGTCGCGCCGCGCGGAGGTTCGCCAGGACTTCCTCCGGTGTGAGAAGACCCCCGAAGAAGAGCTTGAGCAGCCCCTCGTCGCGGTACTCGAACTCGAGCGGCCGGCTGCTCGTCAACCACTCGTGGAGCGCCTGCTCGCCGGCGCGGGTCAGGCTGTACGCGACCCGCTTCCTGCCGATCTTCGCGCCCGCTGCTCCTTTGACGAGCCCGGCAGCCTCGAGGCGCCGCAGCTCCGGATAGATCTGTCCGTAGCTTGCGCCCCAGAAGAATCGCGTCGTCTGCTCGACCGTGGACTTGATCTCGTAGCCTGTCTTCGCTCCAAGGCGCAGCATGCCGAGGATCACGCGGGCTGTCGGGCTGAGATTTGACATATCTGCCAGATGCATAATAACGTATCTTCCAGATAGATGGCCGCCGTCGTCGAAGTCTCTGGAGTCCAGAAGTCCTACGGGCAGCAGGAGGCCCTGCGCGGCATCGACTTCGAGATCGAGAGCGGCGAGGTCTTCGGGCTTCTCGGACCGAACGGCGCCGGCAAGACGACCGCAGTCGAGATCCTCGAGGGCTACCGCCGACGTGACGCGGGCGAGGTCGTCGTCCTCGGCGAGGATCCGGAGCGCGCCGGCAGCGCCTGGCGCGAGCGGATCGGGGTCGTTCTCCAGTCCTCGGCCATGTACGCCACCCTCACGGTGGTCGAGAGCCTGCGCCTCTTCGCGGGCTACTACCGCCATTCCCGAGACGTGGACGAGGTCGTCCGCATCGTCGGGCTCGAGGAGAAGCGCAAGGCGCGAGTGCGGACGCTCTCCGGCGGACAGAAGCGCCGCCTCGACCTCGGCCTGGCCCTCGTCGGCGATCCCGAGCTCCTGTTCCTCGACGAGCCGACGACAGGCTTCGATCCGGCTGCTCGACGCGCCGCCTGGGAGACGATCCGGTCGCTGCGCTCACTCGGAAAGACGATCCTCCTGACCACCCACTACCTCGACGAGGCCGAGCAGCTCTCCGATCGCGTCGCCGTCCTGCGAGACGGCCGCATCGTCGCCCTCGGGACGCCCGCCGAGCTCACAGGTTCCGCACCGGCAACCGAGATCAGGTACCGGCGCGACGGTGAGGAAGTGGTCGTGGAGACCGACGAGCCGACGCGAGTGCTCCACGAGCTGACGGCCGCAGCGCTCGCCGAGGGCCGCGAGCTCGAGCGACTCGAGGTACGACGCCCGACGCTCGAGGAGATCTACCTCTCCCTCACTCGCGAGGAGGGTTGATGCGGTTGTTCCTCCACCAGTTCCGCGCTGAGCAGCTCCTCTACTGGCGGAGTCGGGAGTCGGCGTTCTTCACGTTCATGCTGCCGCTCCTCTTCTTCGTCCTCCTCGCGTCGGTCTACGGAGGCGACCGGATCGAAGGCGTGAAGGGGTCGCGTTACCTCCTCGCGGGCATGCTCGGCTACGGCGTCGTTGCGACTGCGTTTGCCGGGCTCGCGATCGGCGTCGTCGTCGACCGCGAGAACGGCGTCCTCAAGCGCGTCCGCGGCACGCCTCTCCCGCCCTGGCTCTACATCGTCTCCCTGCTTGCCTCGACGCTCGTCGTCTACGCGATCGAGGCGGTGACACTGATCGTCCTCGGCCGGCTGCTCTTCCACATCGCCGTGCCGCACCACCTCTTCTCACTCGTGCTCGCACTCCTGCTCGGCGCGCTCGCCTTCGCCGGCATGGGCATGGGCCTGACGGCGGCGATCCGCACAGCCGAAGGCTCCTCCGCGGCCGTCAACGCCGTCTACCTGCCGATGGCCTTCATCTCCGGCTCCTTCTTCTCGCCCCACTCGTTTCCGAGGTTCCTGCGCGTGATCGCCGACGTCCTGCCGCTCACCTACTTCATCCGGCTCCTGCGCGACATTACGCTCCGCGGCCACGAGATCTGGACGCGCCCCGGCTCCGTCGCGGTCGTCGCCGCCTGGGGCCTGGCCGGCGTGATCGCGGCCGTCCGCGGCTTCCGCTGGGAGCCGCGCGAGGGTTAGCTTTCGTCCGGGATCGGCAAAGGTTTCAGGATGAAGACAGAAGCACTCGTGGCGTTCGCCGTCGACCCGCCGGAGAGTGCCGCCCTCGAGGTGAGGATCAACTTCGGCGTCTTCGCCGGCCGGCCCGCGACCTCCGCCGAGCTCGACGAGCTCGCGCGAACGCTCGTCCCCGAGGTCGGAGAGGTCTCGATCGTCGCCGAGGAGCGGCGCGAGGTGAGCCCGGACACCGAGGTCGCGCTGCACCAGGTCCGGATCGAGCTCGACCGGGATCACGTTCCCGGGGAGGTGGCGGCGCACGAGGCACTCTCGGCGCGGCTGGTCGAGGAGGCGATCCGCTGGGTCGACGCCTGCGTCGCCGACCGGCACGTCGAGGTCGGTTAGCCCCTCGCCCCGGCCGGTGGGCGAGAGGCCCGGGCCGCCCGCAGCGCGAAGCCCAGCATCGCCCTCGGCAGGCGGCTCGCACCCGTGAGCACCGCGTCGAGCACCTCCGCGAACTCGTCCACGTCCCTCTCCGAGAGCACGAGCGGGGGCATCGCTCGCACGACGTTCATGTCGTGTCCCGCGACCTGGATCAGCACGCGGTGGTCGCAGAACAGCGGCACCACGACGAGCTGTGAGAAGAGTCCAGGCCGCGCCCGCTCCGCGAGCCTCCACGAAGCCCGCCCGCGGCCTGCGGGCTCGGCGAACTCGATCGCCCACGTGAGCCCGAGCCCGCGCACGTCCGCCACGACGGCGTGGCGCTCGACGAGCGGGCGCGTGCGCTCGAGCAGGTAGTCGCCGAGCCGGGCGGCGTGCTCCACGAGGCGCTGCTCGCGAAGCTCGCGCAGGGTGGCGAGACCCGCGACCATGGCCAGGTCGTTCGGCGCGAAGGTCGAGCCGTGGCTGAGCGCATGCTCCATCGAGTCGAAGACCGCCTCGTAGACAGCGGTGCTCATCAGGCAGGCGCCGACCGGGACGTACCCCCCGGAGAGGGACTTCGCGACCGTCAACAGATCGGGCTCGAGCCCCCAGTGCTCGAGCGCGAACATGCGACCGGTCCGCCCGAAGCCGACTGCCACCTCGTCGACGCAGAAGAGAGTTCCGTACCTGCGGCAGAGCGCCTGGGCTCCGCGCAGGTAGTCGGGGTCGGGGAGCAGCACGCCGTGCCCGACCACGGGCTCAACGATGAAGAGGGCGACGTCCTCGCGACGAAGCTCCGTTTCGAGTGCGGCGAGATCGTTGAACGTCACCGAAGCGAACCCCGGCAGCAGCGGCCGGAAGCGCCCCGTGAAGGCGGCACCGCCGTTTGCGGACAGGGCGCCTAGGGTCAGCCCGTGGAAGCCGTGCTCGACGGAGACCACGCGGGTGCGGCCGGCGGCGACGCGGCCGAGCTTGATCGCCGACTCGACGGCCTCCGCGCCCGAGCTCGTGAAGAGCGCGCGTGAGACGCTTCGCGGAGCGACCGCGAGCAACTCCTCGGCGAGCAGCCCGGCGAGCTGAGTGACGCCGAGGGCCACCCGGCCCGGCGTGTCCAGACCGAGAGCCTCGACGAGCGCATCGCGCACCCGAGGATTGTTGCGGCCGACGTTGTACATCCCGAAGCCGCCGAGCAGGTCGAGGAAGCGGTTTCCGTCCGCGTCGTAGAGGTAGGCGCCCTCGCCGCGCGCCCAGCGGCGATCGAAGCCGATGGTGCGCAGGAGGCGGACGAACTGCGGGTTGACGAGGCGAGCGTGGAGCTCGAACTCCTCGCCGGCACGGGCGTCGATGAGCTCGCGCAACCACGCCCCCGGCATTGCCTGAGCGTACTTTCTACGCGGCCGCGGACGCGTCCGTCACGCGCCGCTCGACGGCCGTCAACATCCGCTCGAGCTGACGCTCGGCGATCGGGCGCAGGGCGTGATCGCCCAGGCGGCCGAGGAGCCCGCCGAGCGTCAGCTCGGCGACGTAGTGCATCCGCGTGCCGCCGCCTGCGTCCACCAGGTCGAAGGAGGTGTCCATCGTGATGCTCGAGCCGAGGTTTCGGCCTTGCCCTCGCAGGCGCGCGTGCTCGGGCGGGCGGCGCTCGCGGAGCTCGAACGAGAGCGTCAGACGCGGCGCGATCGGGAGCTTGACACTTGCGGTCCAGTGGTCGGCGTCGCGGACGGCGACGCTTTCGACAGCCGAGAGCGACTCGGCGACGAGTTCCGGGTCGACGAGTGCCGCGAAGACCGTCTCCCGCGGAGCCGCCAGCTCGCGCGTGCCCTCGATCCGCATGGCCCGAGGCTACCCGGGCGCGGTGCCGGCCAACCGGCGGAGGCGGTAGACCCTCTCCGCTAGAGGCACGATCGACCAGCTCGAGCCGGCAGCCTCGAAGAACGCCGCGGCAGCGGGACGGCCGGGCTCCGCCAGCAGCACCTCCCCCGCCTCGACGAGCCTCGGCAGGAGGTCGAGCAGCAGCGGCCCGTTCCTGCGCTCGTAGAGGAGATCGGAGCCGATCACGAAGTCCCACGGGCCGCGGCTCTCGAAGAAGTCGAAGTCATCCCAGCGCACGGCCTCCGCCTGCAGGACGACGCCGTTGAGCGCCGCGTTGCGCGCCGTGGCGACAACCGCGTCCCTCGACCAGTCCGTTGCGAGCACCTCGGCACCCTCGAGCGCGGCCACGATGCTTGGCACTCCCAGGCCGCATCCGAGCTCGAGCACGCGGGCGCCCTCCAGCCGGGACCTTGCGAGCACCTCCGCGAGGGCGATCGAGCTCGGCCAGAGCTCCGCCCAGTAGGGCATGAACTCCTCGTGCTCGAATGCCTCCTCGTCGAGGAGCGCCACGGGATCCGGAGGCCGCCGAAGCAGGAGCTCGCGGCCGCCCACCGTGACGCGATCCTCGACGAGCTCAGGCAGCTTCTCGTGGGCCAGCGCGCTCACCGTCTCAGCGGGCCCTGAAACGCGCCGCCTCCTCCGACCCGCCGGTCGCGTCTCCCTCGCTGTAGGAATGGGCGCCTGCGCCTGCGAGCTTGCCTCCGTCGACGATCAGGTACTCCTCGCGGATCGGGCGGCCATCGAACCAGCACTCGAGGACCTCGCGTGTGCCGGCGGCGTAGCGGGCCTGGGCCGAGAGGCTCGAGCCGGAGATGTGGGGTGTCATGCCGTGGTGAGGCATCGTCCGCCAGGGATGATCCTCCGGGGCGGGCTGGGGGAACCAGACGTCGCCCGCGTACCCCGCGAGCTGCCCGCTCTCGCACGCGCGTGCAACCGCATCGCGGTCGCAGATCTTCCCCCGTGCGGTGTTGACGAGGTAGGCGCCGCGCTTCATCTTCGCGATCAGAGCGTCGTCGAAGAGGTGCTCGGTCTCGGGGTGCAGGGGCGCGTTGATCGTGACGACATCGCAGACGCGCACCAGGGACTCTGCGTCGGGATGGAACGTCAGGCCCAGCTCGCTCTCGACCTCCGCCGGCAGCCGATGGCGGTCGGTGTAGTGGAGTCCGACCTCGAAGGGCTTGAGCCGGCGGAGCACGGCCGACCCGATCCGACCTGCGGCGACCGTCCCGACCTGCATTCCCTCGAGGTCGTAGGAGCGCTCGACGCAGTCGGCGATGTTCCACCCACCCTCGACTACAACGCGATGCGAGGGGATGTAGTTCCGGACGAGCGACAGGATCATCATCACCACGTGCTCGGCCACGCTGATGCTGTTCGAGTAGGTGAGCTCGGCGACCGTGATCCCTCGCTCGATCGCCGCCTGGAGGTCGACGTGATCCGAGCCGATCCCCGCCGTAAGCGCCAGCTTCAGCTTCGGCGCCCGCGCGATCCGGTCCGCCGTCAGGTAGGCGGGCCAGAACGGCTGCGAGATCACGACCTCCGCCTCGGGGAGCTCACGCTCGAACACCGAGTCGGCACCGTCCTTGTCGGAGGTGACGATCAGCCGGTGCCCCCGCTCCTCGAGGAAGCGCCGCAGCCCGAGCTCGCCCGACACGCTTCCGAGAAGCTCTCCCGGAGTGAAATCGATCGCCTCGGGCGTGGGGGTGCTTTGGCCGTCGTAATAGCGCTCGATCGTCGGGACGTCGTCGCGCGCGTACTTCGACGGATAGCCGTCGACCGGATCGTCGTAGAGCACGCAGAGGATGTTCGCCATCGGCTCCTGCCCTTTCGTCGGGATGTGAGTGTCGACGCATCTTTCCTGTCGGGGCCGGCGTGCGTAAAGCGGCCTCCGCTCAGACCGTGCCGAGAAACGCCCCGAGGCCAGGGAGGGCCTCATCGAGTCGCGACGTGTCGCCCCAGGCGCCGACGACGTCGAGAGTCCGCGTCTTGCGGTCGAAACGCGGCTCGACGCGACCGACGAGCCGGTCGCCGACGAGGATCGGCAGGACGTAGTAACCGTACTCACGTTTGGGCCGCGGCACGTACATCTCGAGCCGGTAGCGAAAGTCGAATAGCGCCTCGGCGCGATCCCGATCGTGGACGAGCCTGTCGAACGGAGACAGCAGCGTGACGCGGTCGCCGACGGGCTCGTCGCTCACCTCGGGGTGTGCGCGCCATTCGCCCTGCTCGAGACGCACGCCGAGCGATCTAAACCGCTGCTCCGCAAGCTGCCGCCACGCCTCGCGCAGCGGTACGACCTCGGTCTCGGGGTACCAGCGCTCAGCGAGGTCCCACACGCGCTGGCCGTTGCGGCGGCCGACGATCGCCACCTCGCCGCGGACGTGGAGGATCTCCAGCATCTGGGCGACATGGCGGTTGCCGAACCAGCGGTGATCGCGCCGCCCCTGGATCGAGCGGTCCTCGAGCTCGCGCGCCAGCAGCGGCCCACGCCGCTCGAGCTCGCGCAGGACGGAGTGGCGGAAGCTCGGGTTCTGCGCGAGGAACTCCCGGCTGCGCCGCTCCCAGCTGTACCGGGTCGCTCGTCGGCTGTACCGCATCCGCGCACGGATGAGCGGCAGCGCCTCGATGGGCCAGATGAAGGCGTCCCACTCGAAGAGCTTCCGCTCCACCCAGAGCAGCCGGTCGAGCTCCGCGGTGTCGAAGGTGCCGAGACGGCTCCAGAGCATAAGGTGCTGCGGCCGCGCGACCGTTGCGATCGGGTCGAGCTGGAGGAACCCGAGCTGTCGAACGGTGTCGAGAACGCCATTCGCGGAGCCGTCGAGCAGCTGCGCGCGCAC
>JBBQDZ010000024.1:0-19142 GCA_038320185.1 Gaiellales bacterium | reverse complement strand
CTTGGGCTTCGGCACGGGCTTCGCCACCTTCGTACAGCCGGCGGCGGCCGGGGCGGCGAGCGTCGAGGGTGCAACGAGGGCAAGTGCGACGATCGCGAGCACGAGACCCCTGACCACGCGGAGATCCTGGTCATGCGCCTCAGGCTGACGCTCGAGTACGACGGGACGGGCTTCCACGGCTGGGCGGCGCAGCCGGGGCTGCGCACCATCGAGGCAACGGTTCGCGGGGCTCTCGAGCGTGTCTACCCGAGATCGACCGGCCTCGCCGTCGCGGGCCGCACCGACCGGGGGGTTCACGCGACCGGGCAGGTGGCGAGCGTCGAGGCTGGGGCCGGGCCATCGCCCGGGCGCGCGTCGGCGGCGCTGAACGCGGTGCTGCCGGCGGACGTCGCCGTGACGGATGTCCAGGAAGCCGCTTCCGACTTCCACGCCCGGCACTCGGCGCTCGCGCGCAGCTACCGCTATCGCGTCTGGCGCCGCCCCGAGCGCTCTCCCTTCGAGACGCGTGGGAGCCTGTGGTGGCCCCGTCCCCTCGAGCTGGTCTCACTGCGCGAGTCGGCGTGCCTCCTCGTTGGAGAGCACGACTTCCGCGCGTTCACCCCCGCCGAGACCCAGCACGAGGTCTTCGTCAGGACGGTGGAGAGCGCGGAGTGGGTCGACCGCGGGGACGAGCTCGACTTCGAGATCACTGCCGACAGCTTCCTGCGTCACATGGTGCGGACGCTTGTGGGGACGATGCTGGAGCAGGACCCTGAGCAGGTCTCCCGGCTGCTCGAGGCCAGACCGAGGAGCGAGGCCGGAGGCACTGCTCCGCCGCACGGGCTCTACCTCGTCGGCGTGCGCTACTGAGACCTCCGCGTCGAGTCGGCACGCGCTCACTCGTCATCTAGCATCGATCAAGTGCGCTACCCCGTCGTCCTCTTCGACCTCGACGGCACCGTCATCGACTCCGGCGCGATCATTCTCGCCTCGATGCAGCACGCGACGCGGACCGTGCTCGGGCGCGACTACGCCGACGAGGAGCTGATGGCGGCGGTGGGGGGTCCCGGCCTCGACGCCCAGATGCACGCGTTCGCTCCCGATCGGGTGCAGGAGCTCGTGCGGGTCTACCGGGAGCACAACGAGCCGCTGCACGCGAGCCTCGAGTGCTGCGCCGGCATGGACGAGGTCCTCGTCCGCCTCCGCGAAGCGGGCCGGCGGCTCGGAATCGTTACGGCCAAGCGGCGCGCGACCGTCGAGCTCGCGTTCGCGCGAGTCCCCCTGCGCCATCTGTTCGACGTGGTCGTCGGTGGCGACGAGACCGAGCAGCACAAGCCGCATCCGGCACCGCTGCTGCTGGCGCTCGAGCGCCTCGGTGCGGCGCCAGAGGAGTCGGCGTACGTCGGCGACTCGCCCTTCGACATTCGGGCCGCCAAGGCGGGTGGGCTGCACGCGGTCGGCGTCACGTGGGGGCGCATCCATGCCCGGGAGCGGCTGGAGGCGGAGGAGCCTGACGCGCTGGCCGACGCGGCGGAGGAGTTGCTTGGCGTCCTCTGAGCAGGAGGCGCGCGCAGCCGAGCTGCGGCTACTGCTCGACCACCACCTCTATCGCTACCACGTCCTCGACGATCCCGAGATCTCGGACGCCGAGTACGACCGCCTCTACGACGAGCTCGTCGCGCTCGAGACGGAGTGCCCGGAGCTCGTAACCCCCGACTCGCCGACGCAGCGCATCGGTGCATCTCCCTCCGAGCGCTTCCAGAAGGTCGAGCACCTGACGCCGATGGGCTCGCTCGAGAAGGTGGCGAACGACGAGGCGCTGCTGAAGTGGGCCGAAGACGTCCGCAAGCGGCTCGACTCGGAGGAGCCGATTGCGTACGTCATCGAGCCGAAGATCGACGGGTCAGCGATCTCGCTCGTCTACGAGGAGGGACGCTTCGCACGCGGCGCGACGCGCGGCGACGGGTACCGGGGCGAGGACGTGAGCGTGAACCTGCGGACGATCCGCGCCATCCCGCTCGCATTCCGCTCCTCCGGGGGCGAGCCGACGCCGGCGACGCTCGAGGTGCGCGGCGAGGTCTACATGCCGCTTTCCGGCTTCCGGGCGTTCAACGAGCGGCTGGCCGCGCAGGAGAAGAAGGTCGCGCCGAATCCCCGCAATGCCGCGGCCGGCTCGCTTCGCCAGCTGAACCCAGCCGTGACCGCCGGGCGCCCGCTCTCGATCTGGGTCTACGGCATCGGCTATCACGAGGGAACCGAGTTCGAGTCCCACTCCGCCGTGCTCGAGTGGCTGCGCAAGCGTGGGTTCCGGACGAACCCGTTCGCGCAGCGGCTCGAGTCGATCGGGGAGGTGGCGGAGGCGTGCCGAGCCTGGGAGCGACGCCGTGCCGAGCTCGACTACGAGATCGACGGGATCGTGATCAAGGTCGACTCGCTCGACCAGCAGGGGCGGCTCGGAGCGCTGCACGAGCGGCCGCGCTGGGCACGCGCGTTCAAGTGGGCGCCCCTGACCGCAGAGACGCGGCTGCTGCGCATCAACATCCGCGTCGGGCGCACCGGCGCTCTCAACCCCTGGGCGCAGCTCGAGCCGGTCGAGGTGGGCGGCGTGACGGTTTCGACCGCCACGCTCCACAACGAGGAGGACATCAACCGGAAAGACATTCGCGAGGGCGACGTCGTGATCGTCCAGCGCGCGGGGGACGTCATCCCGCAGGTCGTCGGACCGAAGCTGCCCCACACCAGAGGGACAAAGCCGTTCAGGATGCCGCAGGCCTGCCCGCTGTGCGGCACCGAGGTTGTCAGGCCGGAGGGGGAGGCGATGCATCGCTGCCCGAACCGGGCGTGTCCGTCGCGCGGGCTCGAGACGCTCATCCACTGGGTGGGCGGCGCGCTCGATATCGAAGGCGTGGGGGAGCAACTCGTGCGCCGGCTGTGGAGCGAGGGGCTCGTCCGTTCGATGCCGGACCTCTACCGGCTGACCGCCGAGCGGCTGACCGAGCTGCACGGCTACGGGGAGATCTCGGCTGCGAAGGCGATCGACTCGATCGAGCAATCGAAGCAGCAGCCCTTCCGCCGCGTGCTCTTCGGGCTCAACATCCCGCAGGTCGGCTGGGTGACGGCGGCGAACCTGGCTCGCCACTTCGGGTCGATCGAGGCGCTGACGGCTGCGGGGCAGGAGGAGATCCAGGCCGTCGACGGTGTCGGTCCGGATCGCGCTGAGGCGATCGCCGAGTGGTTCTCGGACGAGACGAACCGCCAGCTCGTGGCCGAGCTGCGCGAGCTCGGACTCCGCTTCGAGGCAGGCGCGGAGGAGCGCCCGAAGGTGGGGCCGCTAACCGGGCGCTCCTACGTCGTGACAGGAACGCTCGAGGGCTTCACGCGGGAGCAGGCGAAGGCGGCCCTCGAGGAGCTGGGAGCGCGGGTGACCGACTCGGTGACCGGCAAGACGGCCGGTCTGGTCGTGGGGGAGGAGCCGGGCGCCTCGAAGCTCTCGAAGGCGCAACGCGCCGGCATCCCGCTACTGACCGAGGCAGACCTCCGCGAGCTACTGGCCGGCTAGGAGCTGCGCGAAGCGATCCTGTGAGGCGCGGGCGGCGTCGTGATCGACAGGGTCGCCGTTCTGCAGGATCGCGAAGGCGAAGCGCCGCCGGACGAAGCCCGAAAGCGCCGACGCTTCGTTCGTCGTCCCGGTCTTTGCGAGCACGTTCCCGCGAGCCGGCGACGCTCGCATCCGGTCCTCGAGTGTTCCCGTGAGGCCGGCGATCGGGAGGGCATCGAGGAACGTCGGCCGCACGAGCGGGTCCGCGTAGGCCCCTTGAAGGATGCCGACGATCGCCTCGGCCGTGAGACGGTCGAGGCGGGACAGCCCCGAGCCGTCGACCAGCCGGACGCCTGCGAGCGGCACCCCTCCGACCTGCAGCAGCTTAGTCGCCGCCGCCGCGCCTCCCGGGGTCGTTCCCGATCGTAGAAGGACGGCTCCGAGTTCCTTGAAGAGCATCTCCGCGAGGTAGTTGTCGCTCTCCGTGTCCATCTCGTGGACGATCTCCGCCAGCGGCGGCGACAGCACCGATGCGAGAGGAAAGGCATCAGGGGTCGTCTTACCGAGGCGTGTCGATCCTGCGACAGACACGCCGGCGCCACGGAGTGCTCCCCTGAACGCCCGTCCCGCCTCGAGTGCCGGATCCACGGCCTTCGACCGGTCGATGGTCAGCGCCGAGAGCGGCTCGGACTCGTTGCCGAAAAACTCGGCCTTCCAGCCGAAGGCACCGCGGCGAGCGTCGAAGAACGACGCGTCGGCGACGAGGTTGCCGGTCACGCGGCTGACGCCGGCCCTGCGGAGCTGCGACGCGAGGTCGGCCAAGCCGGCGCCGTCGAGGGTCGGGTCGCCGTGCCCGCGGAGGTAGAGGTTGCCGCGCCAGGTTGCGCCGTCGAGCCGGCCGCGCCCGAGCACATCGGTCTCGATCCGGAACCAGGGACCGAGGCCGGTCAGGAGCGCGTACGTCGTCGCGAGCTTCTCGTTCGACGCGGGCGCGAGTGGTGTCCACGCGTTCTGCGCGAAGACGACCTCGCCGGTCTCGAGGTCGATGGCGAGCGCTCCCGACCGGCCCGGCGCCGCCTGCGAGGCCGAGAGAGCCGCGCCGAGACGACGCTCGAGAGCCGGCCTGGGAGCGAGTCGGGCCGCCGCAGGCGCCGCGAGCACCAGGAGCAGCAGACAGGAGATGATGGGGTAGGCGATCCTCCGGCGCACGACCCGGCATTGTCCGGACGCATCCGGATGGGGTCAAGGACGTGGGACCGCGTGTCGCCGAAGATAGGCCCGGTGGCCCATGTACGGGGCCGTTCGAGCGGCTGATAATCCGCCTTGGCGATGAGCGACGAGACCTCAATCCTGCTCGAGGAGATCGAGGCCCTCACGAGCGCACCCAAAGCCGCCGCCGAGTCCGATCTGCCTCGGCTGGAGCGGACGCTCACCGACGGCTACGCACGGGCGTTATCCCTCGAGGCGGAGCGGCTCCGGGTCGAACGGCGCATCGGCGAGCTCGCGGGCGAGGAGGGCGACGCGGCTGCGAAGAGCGCCGAGCTCGCGTCGCTCGCGAAGCGGGCCGCAGCGGCCGAGAGCGACCGCGTGCACCTTCGCGGCGCCCTCGCCCTGCTGCGGGTTCGAACCGATGCAGCCCGGGCCGCCGGCGCTGCAGCCTGACTGCGGGCGACCGAGCCATTCCCCGGAGTCACGGCCAGAAGGGCCGGTGGTGTCTCGACCGGGAGTGGCCGGTCCTCTGGGGCGCCTCTGAGGTCCCTCAGAGGAAGAGGGCTGATGGCCAGGCGGCTACGGAAGGGCCGTGCGCATTCGGTGACGATGCCGATGCACTCGCGTCACGTTCTGCTCGGCCATTCGCGAGAGGTCCGAAGCCGGCAGATCGGCTGCGGCCGACAGCGATCGATGCTGCCTGGCCGAAGAGGCCGGGAGCGGCGGCGCGACTAGACGATCCCGCTCCGCACCGCGTAGACCGCCGCCTGGATGCGGTTCTCGATCTGGAGCTTCATCAGAATGTTGGAGATGTGGTTCTTGACCGTCTTCGGGCTGATGTGAAGATCGCCGGCGATCTGAGCGTTGTCCTTCCCGTTCGCGATCAGCTTCAGCACGTCGAGCTCGCGCTCGGAGAGCTCGGAGCGAATGACGCCCGAACCGCCGGGGAGGGTGTTCGCGGCCCGAATGCGCTGGAGCACCTTGGAGGCGATGTGGGGCGAGATCAGGGAGCCTCCGTCCGCGGCGGCGATGATGCCGCGCAGCAGATCCTGGATCGAGGAGTCCTTCAGCAGGTAACCGCACGCGCCGGCGACGATCGCGTCGAGCACGTCCCCGTCCTCCGCCGAGATCGTCAGCACCAGCACGCGGGTCAGCGGAGCGAGGCTCGTGATCTGGCGCGTCGCCTCCACTCCCGTCATACCTGGCATGTTGAGATCCATGACGACGACCTCCGGAGCGAGCTCGCGCACGAGCCTGACGGCCCCGGCGCCCGTGCCGGCCTCGCCGACGACCTGCACTCCGTGTTCCTCGAGGAGGTTGCTCAGACCGGTTCGGAAGAGATCGTGGTCGTCGACGACGAGAACGCGGGGCGCATCGGAACCGTCGGCGGCCGAGTTCACAGGCTCGCTCACCCTCCCCCTTTCTGGGCGGAGCGAAGTGTACTGGCCGGGCTACTACGGTGACCCAGCCGCGGGCGCGACTAACGCAGCGTGATCGTGATCGTCTTGCGCCCCCAGGCCTGCGCCTGCGCCTCGCTCGCCACCCAGACGTCGATGGCGAGGCCCTGCACCCCGGGGCCTGTATCTGCCGCGACGCCCTCACCGTAGCCAGGGATCGTCATCCGTGTGCCGAGCGGTATCACGCCCGGATCGACGGAGACGACGCCCCAGCCGACCGGGATGCCGGTCGCGGTCGAACCGCGCAGCGCGTACGCCGTGGAGGTCACCATCAGCGTCCGCGCCCCGGACGCCGGCGCTTCGACCAGCGCCGGCTGGACGGGCGGCGGCTCCGGTAGCGGTGGTGGCGCCGGCGCTGGCGCTGGCGCGGCAGGCGGGGAAACAGGGTCCGTCGGGATCGCCGGGGCAGACAAGGCCGCCGCGCCGAAGGAGGCCGTGCTGGGGGCCGCAGCCTGCTCGGCGGCCGCCTCCTGAGCCCGGGCCTGCGATGCCCGGGCCTGCGCTTCCGCGGTCGCGAGCGCGCTCTCGTTCGCGTCGCGCTCGAAGCGCAGGTGCGAGAGGTACGCGCTGCGTTGCGCTTGAGCCTGTGCCAGAGAGCCTGCGGTTGCCTTGGCCTCGGCTTCGAGGCTGCGCGTCTGTGCCGCGCGGTGGCCGAGACGCTTCGCGAGGGCTCCGATCCGCGCTCGCGCCAGCCGCGCCTGCGAAGCGACTGTGGCGTGAGCGCGCGCCGTACGATCGAGGTCGTCGAGCCCGTTGACGAGGCTCTCGATCGTCGTCGCGCCGAGGAGGATCGCAAGCGGATCGGCGTCGCCCGCCTCGTAGATCGCCGCCAGCGTTTCGCCGAGCCGCCGCTGCGAGGCTGCGAGCACGTGACGCGCGATCGCGAGGCGGTGTTTGGCCGCCGACTGCTCGCGCCGGATCTGCGCGAGCTGAGCCTGCACCTTGTCCCGCTGGGACCGTGCCCGCTCGAGCTCGGCCTCGAGCCCGTAGAGGGAGAGCAGCACGCCGTGCTCCTCGGTCCCGAGGGCCTGAATGCGTGCTCTCAGAACCGCAGGAGGCTCGCCCCGGGCATTTCCGGCGACGAGCCCGGCCGCGGCGGCGGCGACGGCGAGACACGCGAGGACGTGGCGGAGAGGGGTCCGCACCGGGCGCACGCTAGCAGGCATCCTTGTGCCGAATCGCGCTAATAGGGCAATCCGCAAACCTGAGCCGGCGCCATGAGCTTTTGTAGGTTTTTGCGGTTCTTTGGCCGTCAAACGTGGTTGCGACCGTCCGTCGACGCTGCTAGGGTCGGTCATTCGTGACGTACCGGCCCCTCCCGGTGCGCCTCTCGGCTGATGAAGGACGGAGAGCGTCATCAGTCTGAGAGGCCGTAAGGCCACTGCGCTTTTCGTAGTTTTCGCGGCGGCGTGCCTCGCCGCGGTCCCAGCGCTCGCGGATCCGGCCGAGATCGCATTGAAGAAGGCCGAGGTCGCTCACGTGCTCGCGCAGATCGACGGGCTCGACGCCTCGCTGGAGCACGCCGTCGAGGCCTATGACAGCGCGACTCAGAGGCTCGGGGCGATCGAGCACGAGCAGTCGATCAATCGCAACGAGCTCTCGATCGCGCGTCAAAACCTCAAACGGCAGCAGTCGAGGCTTGCGAACCGGCTCGTCGCCCTCTACACCTCGGGCGACAGCTCGACCCTGGGCGTCATCCTCGGCGCCACCAGCCTGGACGACTTGCTCAGCCGGGTCGACACCGTCAACCGCGTCTCCGACGAGGACGCCCGCGTCGTGAAGGAGATCAAGCATTTCAAACGCACCGTGACGCGGCAGAAGCAGCTGCTCGCGCACGCGCACGAGAGCCAGGCCCAGGTTGTCTCGGAGCGGGCGGCGGCGAAGGCCTCGATCGACCAGCAGCTCGCCGAACGGCGTCAGCTGGCCGCGTCGATCCGCAGCGAGATCGTTCGACTCGAGGCCGAAGAGCGCGCGCGGCAGGAACGGCTCCGGCGCGAGGCTGAAGCGCGTCTCGCGGAGCAGCAGCGTGCCGCCGCTGCGGCGGCGCTGCAGGCGGCCACCGCAGCAGCCGTGTCGCCTCCGGCAGCGGCGCCGACCCCGGAGGCGTCGACATCGGCGGCCCCGGCGACGGCCCCGACCCCGGTCGCGACCATCGCGAGCCCGTCGGAGTCGGTCGGGGTCGTCGCGTCCACCCCCGAAGCAACGGTCGCTCCGCCCTCACAGTACGGCGGGGCTGTCGGAATCGCGATGCAGTACCTCGGGACGCCTTACGTTTGGGGTGGGGCTTCTCCGGGCGGCTTCGACTGCTCGGGTCTCGTCGTATACGTCTACGCGCAGCTCGGCCTCTCCCTTCCGCACTACACGGGCGCGCTCTGGAACGTGGGCACGCCCGTCACGCAGGATCAGCTCGAGCCCGGCGACCTCGTCTTCTTCAACGGCCTCGGCCACATGGGGATCTACATCGGCGGCGGTCAGTTCATCCACGCACCGCACACGGGCGACGTCGTCAAGATCTCGAACCTTTCGGACTCGTGGTATGCCGCCACCTACGACGGCGCGCGCAGGATTCTCTAGCCACTCTCCGCGTACAGCCGCTCGATCTCCGCGGCGAAGTGCTCCTCGCAGACCCCGCGCTTCAGTTTCAGCGTCGGCGTGACCTCCCCCTCTTCGGCCGAGAAGTCCCGCGGGAGGATCGCGAAGCGCTTGATCTGCTCGAAACGGGAGCGCCTGGCATTGACGACGTCGACGACCTCCTGGATCAACCCGTCCGGGTCGTTGCCGCCAGCTGTCCGCCAGCGGTTCGCCTCCTCCTCGTCGAGCGTGACGAGCGCGGCGACGTAGGGCCTCCGGTCGCCCACGACGAGCGCCTGCGAGATGTACTTCGATGCCTTGAGCTCGTTCTCGAGATTCTGCGGCGCGACGTTCTTACCGCCCGCCGTTACGAGGATGTCCTTCTTCCGGTCGGTGATCCGGACGAAGCCGTCATCGTCGATCTCGGCCACATCTCCACTGCGAAGCCAGCCGTCGGGGTCGAGCGCCTCCGACGAGGACTCCTCGTCCTTGAAGTAGCCGGCAAAGACGGTGGGGCTCCGAATCAGGAGCTCGCCATCGTCGGCGAGCCGCAGCTCGGTCCCGGGAAGAGCGGGCCCGACGGTGCCGAACCGATAGCGGTCGGGACGGTTCACGGTGGCCGCGGTCGTGCACTCGGTCAGCCCGTACCCCTCGAGGATGAGGATGTCGAGCGCGTGGAAGAACTCGGCGATCTCGACCGCCAGCGGCGCCCCCCCGGAGATCCCAATCCGCAGCCGGCCGCCGAGGCGCTCCTTCACCTTGGAGTAGACGAGGCGGTCCCCAAGCCGGTGCTGGAGCTCGAGCGCACGCGGCAGGGCGAGCGCTGCCCGGCGCCGCTCGCTCGTCCGGCGACCTACCCGGAGCGCCCAGTCGAGAACCGCCCGCTTCGGGCCACGTGTCTCGTCGAATCGACGCAGGACGGCGGTGTGAATCTTCTCGTAGACGCGCGGTACGCTCGGAAAGACTGTCGGCCGGACGGCGAGCAGCGCGTCCGCGACATCTGCGGGCTCGGGGCAGAACGCGACGGTGTAGCCGACGTAGGGCCCTGCAAGGTGCATCAGCCGCCCGAAATTGTGCGCGAGCGGAAGGTAGAGGAGCATCAGGTCGCCGGCGACCGTGAACCCGCGGAGCCCGTCCACGGTGGCCGCCATCTCGTGGTAGTTCCGGTGGCGGATCATGCAGCCCTTGGGCGGACCGGTCGTCCCGGAGGTGTAGATGAAGGTGAAGAGGTCGTCCTCGTCGATCGTCGCCGCCGCCTCGGCGACTGCGCCAGGGTCGGAGGCGGCGTGCTCGCGACCGCGCGAGGCAAGCTCCTCGAGATCCCCGAACGCCAGGACGTGGCGAAGCCGCGGGAGCTCTGGCCGGAACGCCTCGACCTTCGCGAGCTGCTGCGCGTCCTCGACGAGAACGCCGACGGCCTCCGAGTGGCCGAGGACGTACGCGCAGTCGGAGGCGGAGCTCGATGCGTACACGCCCACGCCCACCGCTCCGACGAGCGCGAGCGCGAAGTCGAATAGCGCCCACTCGAGTGTCGTCCTTGCGAGAATCCCGAACGCATCGCCCTTCCGGACACCGAGCGCGAGCAGCCCGTGCGCGAGCTCGTCCACTTGACGCGCGGCCTCCTCCCAGGACACGGGCTCCCAGCGACCGTTTCGCTCGACGAGGTAGGCGGGGACCGCCGGGGGTGCCTCGACAGCCCGCTGCCAGAGCGCTGCGATCGTGCGCCGCCGCTCGCGGGTCGGGGGGTCGTCCGGATGCTGCGTCGCGCTCGGCTTCGACTGCGCCACCGCGAGCGAGCTTAAAGCCTCGGCGGTCTCGCAGCTCGAGCCGGCGCGGCGCCTCCCAGATCGAGGAGCAGACGTCTCCGGTGGCGGGTGCTCTGCGTCGTCTTGCAAGAGGGAAGGCTCTGCAGGCGGAGAACTGGCTTGGTCCCGTCTAGACTTGGAGTGCCGCGATGCGCACGATGTGGAACGGATCCATCAGCTTCGGGCTGGTCAACATCCCGGTCGGGCTCGCGCCCGCGACCAAGCCGGCCGCTCGGCAGTCGGACGTCTCGTTCCGGACGCTGCACCGCGAGTGCAAGACGCCGATCAGGCAGAAGCGATGGTGCCCCGTGCACGAGCGCGAGGTCGGCCCCGACGAGGTCGTGAAGGGATGGGAGGTCGCCAAGGGTGAGTTCGTGATCGTCGAGGACGCCGATCTCGAGGCGATCGAGCAGACCGACGACTCACGCTCGATCGAGATCACGCGCTTCGTCCCACTCGACGCGGTCGATCCCATCTTCTTTGACCGCACGTACTTCCTGGCGCCGGCCAGTGCAACCGCTCAGCGGCGGCCGTACGTTCTGCTCCTGAACGCGATGCGCGAGACCGGCACCGCGGCGATCGGCCGCTTCGTCATCCGCGGGAAGGAGAGCCTCTGCCTCATCCGGCCGCGGGAAGACGCGCTGCTCCTGGAGACGCTCTTCCTGGCCGAGGACGTCAACTCGCAAGCCGAGATCGAGGAGGCGGTCGAAGAATCGGAGGTGCGGGACGCTGAGCTCGACCTTGCGCGGCAGGTGATCTCGAGCCTCGTCGGTGACTTCGAGCCGACCGACCTCGCGAGTGGCTACCGCCGCGACCTTCGGAAGATGCTCGAGGCGAAGCTGAACGGACAGGAGATCGCACGGCCGGAGCCCGTGCCCGAGACGCCCGTCATCGACCTCATGGACGCGCTCCGGCGCAGCGTCGCCGAGGCTCAGGGACGTAAGTCCGGCGGGAAGGCGGCGGGGCGCAACGGGAGGAGCACCTCGGGCTCGACGCGACGGCGATCGCCCTCGCGCAAGGCCGGCTAGGTCTGCAGCCTCAGTGCCGTTCGAGCGCTCCGAGAGCCTGGAGCTGCGCCTGGAAGAGCGTCTTGTCGATCTTCCCCTGGTAGATCGGAACGCCCTCCTCCAAACAGATACGGATCACCTCTTGCCGGTCGATTCCGAGCTCCTTCGACAGTTCCTCGGGCGTCAGGTGGTTGGGCATCGGTCCGGCTCCCTCCTTCCGAGCATCAAAAAACCCGCCGGCGCGTGGCGCTGACGGGCTCGGTTGCTGCTCGCTCGTATCTCTCGCGGGAATTCAACGGGCCCGCCCTCCCCGTCCCTTCATCGTCACGCAGCATAATCGGGCGCCGTGACGGCTGCAAAGGCGGTGCAGTTCGAGGAGCGCTCGATCTCGGTACGCGGAGGACGCCTTCGCTACCTCGTCGGCGGCTCGGGGCCGCCGCTCGTCCTCGTGCACGGACTCGGCGGAGCGGCTGCGAACTGGCGTGAGCTGGCCCCGTCGTTGGCCGCCAAGCGGCGGCTGCTGATCCCGGACCTGCCGGGGCACGACCGGTCGGACCCGCTCCCGTGTGTGCCGAACCTGAACCCGTATGCCGACCGGGTCGTCGAGGCCCTGCGTCGCGAGGGGATGCTGCCCGCTCCGGTGGTCGGCCACTCGCTCGGCGGCCTTGTCGCGATCCGGATGGCGCTACGCCATCCGGACGCCGTGACGGCGCTTGTCCTGGCGGCGGCCGCGGGGATCTCCTCGACGCGGCGTCAGGCGCGCTACGCGCTCGCCGTCCTCGGGCTCGTCAGGCCGGCCCGCCGGCTCGCCCGCCGGCGCCACCTCATCGCGCGCTCGCCCCTTCTGCGTGCGCTCGTGTTCGGCTACTGGGGCGCCTCCGACCCGCAGGCGCTGCCCCACGGGGCTGTCGAGGGGTTGCTCGAGGGGTGGGAGCTCCATACGGACACGATCGGGGTCGCGCGGGCGCTCGTTCGTGACGATCCGCGGAACCAGCTCGACGGCGTGCGCTGCCCGGCACTCGTGCTCTGGGGCGCACGCGACCACCAGGTGCCGGTCGGCGACGGAATCGAGCTCGCGCGCCGGCTCCGGGGCCCCCTCCGCATCATCCCCGACTGCGGGCACCTCTTGATCGTCGAGCGTCCCGACGCGTGCCGCGACGCCATCGAGTCGTTCCTAGAGGGGGCCTCGCTGGTCTGAGGCCGGGTCTGCGCGCGGCGCTCGCTACACCGGGTTCGGCAGCTCGACGAAGCTCCACTGGAGGTCGAAGCGCTCCGCGACGCGCCGCGCGAGCGCCTGGACGCCGAGCCGCTCGGTCGCGTAGTGGCCGGCGGCGACGAGATTGATCCCGAGCTCCTTCGCGGTGTGGAGACTCGCCTCTTCTGCCTCGCCGCACAGGAAGAGGTCGTAACCGGCAGCAGCGGCGTCCGCAAGATCGTGGCCGGTCTTGCCCGAGGAGATCGCGATCCTGCTGAGAACGTCCGGACCCTCGGCGAAGACGAGGGGCTTCGCCGCCACCCGCTCGCGAACACGGGCGACAAACTCTTCGAGAGGCAGGGGCGCAGGAAGGCTGCCCCCGAGGCCGATCTCCTTGAACGAGCCCTCGCGTGTCACCCCGAGCTCGCGCGCGAGGCAGGCGTTGTTTCCGACCTCCGGATGCGCGTCGAGCGCTAGGTGATAGGCGAGCAGCGTCAGGTCGGCCGCAAAGAGCGCCTGGAGCCGTCGCTTCATGCGAGCGTCGACGGCGTGGGTCTGCTTGTGCAGGAAGAGCCCGTGGTGGACGAGGAGGAGGTCTGCCTCCAGTGCGGTTGCACGCTCGAACAGCTCGAGCGAGGCCGAGACGCCACAGGCGATGCGGGTCACCTCCGCGGTGCCGACCACCTGCATCCCCATCGGGCCGTAGTCGGGCCAGGACCCGGCGTCGAGGAACTCATCCGCGAAGGCCACGATCTCGTCCCTGGCGGCCATACGCGCGATGATTCTAGGCTGCTGCGACTCGCTCCAACGACACCTCCTGGCTCGACTTCACGGACTCCGGCGGCAGGAGCTCGACCCGGTTCGCCACCACCTCCACCGACCGCCGCCTTGTGCCCCCGCTCTCGCGCCAGACGCGGCTGCGGAGCCGCCCGTCGATGCCGACCCGGCCCCCTCGTACGAGCAAGCGCCCGCAGAGGTCCGCCTGGGCGTTCCAGGTCGCCACCCGGATGAGGTCCGCCTTCCCGCCGGCTCCCGGCCGCTCCACCGCGAGCAGGAAGTTGGCTACACGGCGACCGTCCTCGAGCTCGTGCAGCTCGACCTCGCTGGCCAGCCCTCCGACAAGCGTCACGACGTTCATGCGTCCGCCTCGAAGTCGGTTGCCATGAGCGGCAACGTAGCTCGAGAGGTGAGACACAGATGAGACGAGAAAGAGACGAAACGCGAACTTCCGCGCAGACGGGCCGGCGATGCCCCGCGGGGGAACACGGCTCTCTCTTGCCGGGTTCCCCCGCGGAGCCTCATCGGGGTGCCCAGATTCGAACTGGGGACCTCTCCGACCCGAACGGAGCGCGCTACCAGGCTGCGCCACACCCCGTGCGCCGACAGACTACCCGGCCGCCGCGGCGGCCGGGGAGGGCCTCTTGGTACGACCGAGCGTGAGGGTGAGCGCCGACAGCACGCCGGCCGCGCCGAGGACGCCGGGGCCCCACCACGTCCCGAGATGTTGTCGTCCCAGCCGATCCGCGCGGTCGATCGAGAAGCGCCACGGTCCCGTCGCGGCAACCGAGACGGCGAGAAACGTCAGGTTCAACTTGTAGCCGCCGTTCATGGCCCAGAAGCCCTTCGGCCTGGTTGACTGATCAAGCAACTGCAGCAACGTGGGGGCGAGAGGGTCATTCCCTGGCGGCACCGCGGCGCAGCGATCGACCTTGCCAAACATGGAAGCGCCCCCGAGAGAGGGGGGCTCTCGCCGCCGCGTCTCAAAGCTATCGTGGCTGGCCGTGAGCGAGTTGCGGGCAGTCCTCTTCGACGTCGACTTCACCCTCGCCAAACCGGGTCCCGACCTCGGACCCGACGGGTACCGGCGCCTGGGAAAGCGGTTCGGGCTCGAGCTCGACCCCGGCCGCTACGAGGAGGCACGCCGGACTGCGGTCGACGAGCTTCAGCGCCATCCCGAACTGGATCACGACGAAGCCATCTGGATCGCCTTCACCGAGCGCATCGTGCGCGGCATGGGCGGAGCGGTGGGCCCGGCTCACGACTGCGCGGTCGCGATGACTCGAGCCTGGGAGCACGCCCACAACTTCGAGCTCTACGAGGATGCGCTGCCTGTGCTCGAGGAGCTTCGAGGTCGCGGTCTCAAGCTCGGGCTCGTGTCGAACAGCGGCCGAGACCTGGACGCATTCGTGGAGCACCACGGGATCCAGATCGATGCTGCCCTCGCCTCCGGTGCGCACGGCAAGGCGAAGCCGCACGAGGCGATCTTCCGAGCGGTGCTCGACCGCCTGGAGGTCGAGCCGGCGGATTCGGCGATGGTCGGCGACTCCGTCGAGGACGACATCGAGGGCGCGCGGGCGATCGGGATGCGTGCCTACCTGCTCGACCGCGAGAACCGCTACCCGCAGCTCGAGGAGCGCCTGACCGATCTGCGTCAGCTGCCGGCGGCGCTCGGTCTAACTGCCGGGTAGGCCGAGCTCGGCAACCCAGGCCTCCGTGTGCTCGCCGAGCACGGGCGCGAATCCGGAGGGGTCGTCGGCGCCGAACTCAGCGGCCGCCTCCTCGAGCGTCCAGACGGGGCCGGCGGCAACCTCTTCGCCCTCCAAGAGCTCGAGCCAGGCCGCCAGGGGCCGAGAGGCGAAGATGCGGCCGAGCTCCTCGGCCAGACCGGGCTGCGACTCGGCGTGCTGATGCTCGGCGAGGTCGTGACGGCCGATCAGTTCACAGAGCCGCGCGAAGAACCTCGGCTCGAGCGCTGCCACCGTGACGTGACGGCCGTCCGCGGTCGCGTAGATGCCGTAGCAGGCGAGCCCGCCGGTGAGCAGGCGGCCGGTTGGTTCGCCGCCCAGCCGGTGCGCCGCGAGGCGGTGCGCCGCGTGCGTCATCGAGATCTCGATCCGGCTCCCGCGCCCGGTTCGCTGGCGCTCGAGGAGCGACGCGAGAATCTCCACCACCGCTCCGAGTGCACCGGCACAGAGGTCGGCGATCGGGATCGGCGGGAGCGCAGGCGCCGTGTCGGCGAGCAGCCCCGCCCACCCGAGGTAGTTCAGGTCGTGACCCACTCGCGCTGCGTGCGCCGCTCCCGAGCCAAAGCCCGTGATCGAGCAGTAGACGACACTGCGCGGCACGCTGGCGGCCCCGACCCCGAGCCGGTCGGCGACGCCCGGCCTGAACCCCTCCAGCACGACGTCCGCCCGCGCGCAGAGAGCCTGCGCGAGAGTGCGCCCGGCGTCGTTCTTGAGATCGCAGACGACCGACTCCTTTCCGGCATTCAGCGCCGCGTCCCAGGCCGGGGCGCTCTCGCGCGTAGAGTCACCGGCGGGCGGCTCCACGCGGACGACGCGCGCTCCGAGACGGAGCAGCTCGCGGCTCGCGAAGGGTCCGGGGAGCTGGCGCGTCAGGTCGACGACGAGCAGGCCGTGCAGCGGCGGCACGCCCGCAGTCTCGCAGTAGACTCGGAGCGCCTTGACTGAGCGTTCAACCGTCACCCGGGTGCGGGAGAGGCCCGGCGACAAGCGCAGTCAGATCCTCGCGGCCGCCGTGCGGGTCTTCGCCCGGAAGGGCTACCACGCCTCGCGTGTCGGCGACATTGCCGAGGAGGCCGGCGTCGCCCACGGGCTCATGTACCACTACTTCGACTCGAAGGAGGCGTTGCTCGAGCGGGTGTTCCGGGAGACGTGGAGCGAGCTCCTCGAGGCGATGCGAGCCGTCGAGACCTCCGGGGAGAGTGCCCCCGAACAGCTACGCCAGGTAGCCGCGATCCTCCTGCGCTCCTGGCGCCGCGATCCGGACCTGGTCCGCGTGCTCGTGCTCGAGGTGGCGCGCAGCCAGCACCTCCAGCAGCGGGTCGGTGAGCTCGGCCAGGCGTTCGCGGCGATCGAGCGCATAGTCACCCGCGGGCAGCGCGAGGGGAGCTTCCGCGCGCTCGACCCGAGGCTCGCGAGCTGGATCTTCTACGGCGCGCTCGAGGAGATCCTGACGGGGTGGGTGCTCGGACAGCTGCCGGATGGCGAGGACGACGTCGCGCGGGCGGAGCGAACCGTGCTCGAGGTGGTCTGTGGCGGGCTCGCCTCAGTGGAGGCCCCGTCTACCGGCAGACCGGCACCCCGACCCGGGTGAGGCCGAAGCCCCACACCTTTCCCTGGTAGACGTAGAAGGTCGACGCCACCCCCTGCCGGCGCACCGTCAGGGCGGTGTAGGAGCGGCAGCGCGCGCCTCGGATCCCCGAATAGAGCGCGGTGACACGGCTCGAGGGGTCGCCGACGCGGAGGCGGTTGGGCGTGTGCCAGCTCGAGGGCGAGTAGAGGGTGAAGACGGCGGCGACGCTCCCGCGGCGGAACTCGACGCCGGCGCCCTGCGGCGTGAACGGCGCATAGTTGAAGTACCAGGTCGCGTGGGCGCAGCTGCGGCAGCGCCCGAAGGCAGAGCCCCAGAGCGCTCGGACGCGCCGCGGCTGGTCGCCGAGACGGATACCGCCGAGGCTGATTCCGGGGACGAAGACGCCGGCGGGGGGCGGGTTTGCGGCCGCCGTGCCCGCGGTGACGAGGGCGGCCAGGGCGGCGGCGAGCGCTTGCATAGGATCGGATCATGCAGGTCTTCAACGTCCACGGCGATCCGGACTGGGACGTCGAGGGAGAGCGGCAGGGCTACCGTAACCGGCGCGTCGCAATCGGCCCTCAGCTGGGCGCCACACTCCTCGGCACGACGCTGTACGAGCTACCGCCGGGGGAGGCGACGTGGCCGTATCACTACGAGCTCGGCTGCGAGGAGTTGCTGGTGGTCGTCTCTGGCCGGCCGACGCTGCGCTCGCCCGAGGGCGAGCGCGAGCTCAGGCCCTGGGACGCCGTCGTCTTCTCCGAGGGTCCGGACGGCGCCCACGGACTCGTCAACCGGACGGACGAAGGGGTGCGCCTGCTCCTCGTCTCCTCGAAGTCCCCGCTTGCAGTCGTCCGGTACCCGGATAGCGGCAAGGTCGGCATCTGGACGCAGAACGGCGGATACGAGTCGATGCTCCGCGACGAGCCGCAGCTCGACTACTGGGAAGGCGAATGAAGGTCTTCAACCTCCTGGAGGATGAGCTCGAGCCCGGGCTCTTCGAACGACCGGGCTACGGTTGGCGCGCCCTTCGCCTGGGCTCCCGTCTCGGCGCGAGCCTCCTCGGGATCAGCGTCTACGAGCTCGAGCCAGGGCAGCGGAGCTTTCCCTACCACTACCACCTGGGCATCGAGGAATGGCTGCTCGTGCTCGCCGGCCGACCGACGCTTCGCGGCCCCGAGGGCGATCGGGAGCTCGTCGTGGGCGACATCGTGGTCTTTCGGGAGGGCCCGGCGGGCGCCCACCAGGTGCGAAACGATGCGGAGGAGCCGGCACGGATCGCGATCCTGTCCAACATGCCGCCGGTGGGCGGCGCTGTCTACCCGGACAGCGACAAGCTCGGGCTGGCGGCGCCCGGGGTGGGCGAACGGCACCTCGTGCGGGATACGCCCCAGCTCGACTACTGGGACGGGGAGGACTAGGAGATCCTGATCCGACCCGCGGGTGCCGCAGACCTTCAAGGCGGTCACCGCTCGCTTCCGGGCCACGAAGATCGCGGCCAACCGCGAGCTCCTGCGCAAGCTCACCCAGCAGCGCCTCGACGCTCAGCTCGACCGGGACGGCATCCACGTGACCGACTTCCTGATCGAGAACGTTCACTTCACGCCCGAGTGCCAGAAGGCGCTCGAAGACACGCAGGTGGCGATCCAGCGGGCAAAGCAGGAGGAGGCGCGCGTTCAGATCGAGACCGCGAAGGCGCGACAGCGCGAGGCCCGCGCGCGCGGCGTTGCGAACTCGAACGTGATCGAGGACGTCGGAGAGGCCAGGCGAACCGCCTGATCGGCGAGTCGCTGAACGACCGTGTCATCCACTTCCTCGCCGTGCAGAAGCTCACCCCCGGGATCAAGTCGCTGATCCTTCCTGCCGGCTCGAACTTCATCCTGCCGGCGAGCGTGGCTGGGACGGGTACGGACGTCGGCAGCGGAGGCGGCACCGGGAAGCGCTGATGCGCGTTCTGGTCTTGCTGCTCTTCCTCGTCCTCGCGCTCGCGGCGGTCGGGGTGCTGGCGTACCGGTACCAGGTGAACCAGATGCGGGCGAAGCGCCGGCGCCTCGCGGAGCTGAAGCGCAAGCCCACGCCCCAGGAGCTCTACCAGGCGGGCGAGATCGACATCCACGAGCTCGACCGCCGCCTCGGCCGGGAGCTCGAGCGCCGCGAGAAGCGGCCCGGGCCGTAGTCGGCGCGGCGCGGCCTGGCGCCTACGGCCGCAAGGCGTGCTGGGCAAGCGCTGGTGCCCATGAGGCGAGCGGCGAGACCTCGCCGTCGCGCCCGTTCAGCCGCCGGTAGCCG
>JBBQDZ010000023.1:0-19825 GCA_038320185.1 Gaiellales bacterium | reverse complement strand
GCCGCGCCGTGACCTCCACGCTGTATGGCGGCGACCGCGAGCAGCGGATCCGCCAGGAGATCGTCCTCGGAGTGGGAGGGGCACGAGCGCTCGCAGCGCTCGGCCTCGAACCGACCGTCTTCCACATGAACGAGGGGCATGCCGCCCTCCTCGCCCTGGAGCGGATCAGAAGGCTCGTCCTCGACGGCCTCCGCTTCGACGACGCGCTGGTGCGGGTGCGGGCCTCGACGGTGTTCACGACGCACACGCCGGTGCCGGCCGGCCACGACGTCTTCGACGCCGAGCTCGCACATCGGTACCTAGCGCCGCTCGCGGCCGACCTCGGTATCGCCTGGGACGATCTCGCAGGGCTCGCCAGATCCTACGACGGCGACCCGTTCTTCGGCATGACGCCGCTCGCCTTCCGGACCTCGAGCTTCGCGAACGGCGTCTCGGAGCTGCACGGCGAGGTGTCCCGGCGGATGTGGCGCGGGTTGTGGGCGGAGGGCGGCGAGGGCGAGAGTCCGATCGGACACATCACGAACGGCGTCCATGCGCCCTCCTGGCTCTCGCCGCCGCTCGCCGAGCTCCTCGAGGCGCACGGAGCCGCTCCTGCAGCGCCGCCCAGAGATCAGCGCTGGGAGCGGGCGCGCGAGCTCGACTCCTGCGCAGTCTGGGAAGCGCACGAGGTGGCAAAGCGCCGCCTCCTCGCGATCGCGGCGCACCGTGGCTCGCCGCTCGACCCGAACGCGCTGACGATCGGCTTTGCCCGGCGCTTCGCGACCTACAAGCGCGCCGGGCTCCTCTTCTCGAACCCCGAGCGGCTGGACCGCCTCCTCACCGACGCCGAGCGGCCGGTGCAGATCGTGCTCGCCGGCAAGGCCCATCCGGCAGACGAAGCGGGCAAGCGGCTGATCCAGCAGATCGTGGGGTTTGCCTGCGAGGAGCGCTTCGGCGGCCGCGTCGCCTTCCTCGAGGACTACGATCTCGGACTTGCCCGCGCACTCGTGCAGGGGTGCGACGTGTGGCTCAACACGCCGCACCGGCCGCTGGAGGCGTCAGGAACGAGCGGGATGAAGGCCGGCATGAACGGCGTGCTCAACCTCTCGGTGCTCGACGGCTGGTGGTACGAGGGCTATGAGCCGGCGATCGGGTGGGCAATCGGGGGACGGGATCCCGCCGACGATGCCGACGCCGACCGGGGCGACGAGGAGTCCCTCTTCGCACGGCTCGAGCAGGAGGTCGTGCCGCTGTTCTACGGCGACCGGGCGAGGTGGATCGAGATGATGCTGGCGTCGATCGCGACGGTCGGTGCGGCCTTCAACACCCACCGGATGGTCTGCGAATACGTCGAGCGCCTCTACCTTCCGGCAGGCCGAGCCGTCGCCGAGCTCGAGCGTCTCGCCGCCTAGTGTTCCGGGAGGTCGACAGCTCGTAGCGCCTCGGCGGCATGCTCGGGCGGAAGCGTGTTGACGAAGACACCGGCGCCGAGCTCGAGCGCCGCGAGGACGCTCAGGCGGGGGAAGATCTCCAGGTGCCACTCGCTGCCGTCGTGGAGCCAGGCGTTCCACGCGACGGGGCCCTCCACGGCCCGCAGGCGACGCATCGCCTCGCCGAGGAGCCGCAGGGCGGGTGCAAGGAGGCCGCTTCCAAATCCGCCCCGCTCGGCGCGGATCGGCCGGATCACAAGCTCGTAAGGGACACGGCTTGCCCAGGGGCACTCCAGGATGAGCCCTCCGCGCTCGACGATGGGTGACCCGCGCCTCGGCGGCCCCCGCTCGCGCTGGATGAGCGGCGGCACCTCCGGGAGCCAGGCAAGCTGGGAGTGGCTGTGGGCGAGGCTCGCACCGGCAGCCGCGCCTTCGTTGATCGAGGCGTGCAGGTAGCCGCGCGGCTCGGCAACCCGCCGCCGCCGCCAGGCCTCGGCGACGAGGTCGAGCTCCTCGCCGGAGAGCTCCGCCAGGCTCCTCGAATGCCGCGCGGTGTGCACGACGACCTCCTGCCGGCGCAGCGCGGGGTAGAGGTTCGGGACGACGCGCACGGCCCAGGGCACGCCCAACCTCAACGTCTCGGGCGGCGTGCGATCCTCTCGCCCCGCGCAGAACGGGCATCCTTCGAGCTCGTCGGGTGTCGCCTCCGCGAGCGCCGCACGCGCCGCGCCGGGGCGGCGCGCACGGTCCGGCGCGATGGCGACGAGGCGGTCTGAGGCGAGGTCCTGCCTGAGGTCGGTCAGCTGCCGGCGGTGTCTCGGAGCCGCTGCTCGGCGTTTTCCACGAACGGCCTGATCAGGTCGATCGGCGCCGGGAAGACGATCGTCGTCGAATTGGTCGCGCCGATCTCGAGCAGCGTCTGGAGGTAGCGGAGCTGAAGCGAGATCGGGGATGTGGCCATGACGTTGGCAGCATCCTTCAGGCGCTCCGAGGCCTGGAACTCCCCCTCCGCTGCGATCACCTTCGCGCGCCGCTCGCGCTCAGCCTCCGCCTGCCGCGCCATCGCGCGCTGCATGCTCGAGGGGATCTCGACGTCCTTCACCTCGACGATCGAGACCTTGATGCCCCAGGGCGAGGTTGCTTCGTCGATGATCCCCTGCAGGATCGCGTTGATCCTCTCCCGCTCCGAGAGGAGCTCGTCGAGGACGTGCTGCCCGAGTACCGAACGCAGCGTCGTCTGTGCGATCTGCGAGGTGGCGACCATGAAGTTCTCGACCTGGACGATCGCGGCCTTCGGCTCGACGATCCGGAAGTAGGCGACGGCGTTGACCCGCACCGGGACGTTGTCCTTCGTGATCACCTCCTGCGGCGGGATGTTGAGCGTGATCGTCCGCAGGTCGACCTTGACCATCCGGTCGACGACCGGAATCAGGAGGAAGAGCCCGGGGCCTTTGGGCGGGTCGAGCAGCCGCCCGAGGCGGAAGACGACGCCTCGCTCGTACTCGCGCGCGACCCGGATCGCCGAGATCAGAAGGAGGGCCAGCCCGAAAACGACGACGCCGAGGACGACGAAGGCGACGGTCACTCCAGGATCCTAGTGGGCGGGCCCACCGGGCACCAGCGAGACGTCAAGCGTCAGGCCTTCCACGCCCTCGACCGCGACGCGGTCTCCGGCCTGCAGCGACTCACCGTGAGCGGGCCTCGCCTGCCACAGCTCACCGCGGACGAACACGAGCCCCTCGCGCCGCACCTCGCCGATCTGCCCGACGATGTCTCTAGGTCCGATGGCGACGGGCTGCCGTCGCACGGCGAGCGCCTTGCCGATCGCGAAGAGCCAGAACCCGCCAAGCACGGCCGCGACCGAGGCCACGAGCGGGATCGAGGTGTGGTACGGCGCTGGCGCGTTGTGGAAGAGCAGGATCAACCCGATCACGAGGCTTGTCAGGCCGGCGACGGTGAGCGCGCCGTGGCTCGTGACGTGCACGTCGGCGATGAGCAGGAAGACGCCGAGCAGCAGGAGCGCGACACCGGCCCAGTCGATGGGCAGCACCGAAAAGCCGAAGAGGGAGGCGACGAGTGCTACGGCCCCGAGCGCGCCGGGCAGGACGACTCCGGGGTGGAAGATCTCGAAGCCGATTCCCGCGATACCGGCGAGGAAGAGCAGCGAGATGATGTTCGGGTCGATGATCGTGTTCAGGAGCCGGGTGAAGAAGCCCATGTGCACCTCGCTGATCTCTGCTCCGGCTAGGTGGAGAACGAAGCCCTTCGGCTTCGTGCGGTAGCCGTCGAGTTGCCGCAGGAGGGCCGGAAGCGTCGGCGCGATCACGTCGATGACGTTGATCCGCTTCGCCTCCTGCTCGGTCAGATTCGAGGCCTCGCGGACGGCGCGGTCGCCCCAGGCGGCGTTCCGGTGGTGATAGCGCATGAGGCTTCGCAGCGAGGCCGCAGCGTCGTTCACGACCTTACGATGGAGGTCGGACCCGATGTTCTGACCACTCGAGTCGATCGGCGTCGAGGAGCCGATGTTCGTCTCCGGCGCCATCGCGAGCACGTCAGCCGCCTCCCCGATCCAGACGCCGGCGGAAGCGGCTCGGGCCCCGTTGGGCGAGACGTAGACGATCACGGGGATCTTCGAGGCGAGCTCCTTCTGGACGATTTTCCGCTCGGAGCTCGCGAGACCGCCGGGCGTGTCGAGGAGGACGACGACGGCGTTGTAGTGCCCGTCGCTCGCGCGCTGGAGTTGGTGGTTCAGGTAGTCCTGCGTGACGGGGTTGACCTCCGTGTCGCCACCGAAGTGCACGGCGAGCACTCTCGGAACGGCTTTCGCCGCAGCCGGGCCGCTCGTCGCGAGGACGGTCGCGCTCACGGCAAGGGAGCAGAGAAACGCCCGCTCAAGGCGGCTTTTCAAAGTGTAAGGATTCTATCAGCGAAGGGTCGCGCCGCCCCCGGCCGAAGGTATACGTCGATGACGCCGATGAGGCTTGCTCTCGCCGCCTCCGTGGCTGCGCTCGTAGCTCCCGTCGCCGCCCAGGCGGCCGGCGTCTCCCTGCGCGTGCGGGACCTGCCCCTTCCAGGCGAACGGGTCGCGGCGCTCGCTGCACCGAATCGCTTCGACCTTGTCGGGCTGCACTGGCAGGGTCCCGGCCGCGTTCTGTTCCGGACGCGCTCTCTGGCGGGGCGGTGGAGCGCGTGGGTGCCGGCGGCGCCGGAGGCAGAGGACGTTCCCGACCGGGGAACCGTAGAGGCCCGGGCCTCGCGAGGCTGGCGGCTCGGTAATCCCTACTGGAGTGGCGCCTCCGATGCGATCCAGTACCGCACGAAGGGGCGAGTCACGCGCGTCCGTGCGTACTTCGTGCGCAGCTCAGCCGCTTCCGTTCCGCCGCGCCGCGAGGCGATGGCCGGCTCGCCACTGATCGTCCCGCGGGTCGGGTGGAACGCCGACGAGAAGATCCGGCGCGCGCCGCCGCGATACGCCAACGCACTCCACTTCGCCGTGCTCCACCACACCGCGGGCACGAACGCCTACTCGGCGGAGGAATCGGGAGCCATCGTTCGCGGGATCGAGGAGTACCACGTCAAGGGAAACGGCTGGAACGACATCGGCTACAACTTCCTCGTCGACAGGTACGGCCAGGTGTTCGAGGGCCGCTACGGCGGGATCACGCGCAACGTCGTTGGAGCGCACGCCGGCGGCTTCAACACCGGCTCCGTCGGCGTCGCTGTCCTCGGGTCATACGGCTCCACCCCGATCAGCCCTGCCGCACGGGCGGCGCTCGTGAAGATCCTTGCCTGGCGCCTCGACCTGGCGCACGTCGATCCGCTCTCGACCCTCGTCTGGATTTCTGGCGGCAACGAACGCTTTCCGACCGGCGCCCGCGTCGCTCTGCGGGTGGTCTCGGGACATCGGGACACGGGCTTCACGGAGTGCCCCGGGAACGCGCTCTATCGCCAGCTTCCCTCGATCGCGGCGAGCGTCGCGCGGGCGGGTCTGCCGAAGATCTACGACCCGGCGGTGAACGGAAACATCGGCGGGCGCGTTCGCTTCTCCGCCCGCCTCTCGGCTGCAGGACCGTGGGCGGTGACAGTTGCGACCGCCGGCACCCCCGTCGCGAGTGCCACCGGTAACGGCACGGTGGTCGCCTGGACCTGGAACTCGATCGGCGCCACGCCCGGCTCGTATTCCTGGACGATCACGGCGGGCCAGCGGGCGCGGCCGGCGACGGGAACGCTCGGCACCGCCGTCTCTCCGCCTCCGCCTCCGCCTCCGCCTCCTCCGCCCAACCTGCCGCCTGTCCTCACCGGGCTGACCGCCCTCCCGACGACGATCTCGCCGGACGGCGATGCATACACCGACTACGCGGACGTCAGCTACGTCCTCCGCCGGGCGGCGTACGTGACGGCGACCGTCATCGACGCGAGCGGCGCGCCGCTCCAGACGCTCTTCCGGGAGCAGCGGCAGTCGGCGCGGCGGCAGACCTGGCCCTGGACGGCGCTCGGGATCGCGGACGGCCGCTACACGCTGCGAATTTCCGCGCGCGACGACTACGGCAAGTCGACCCGCGGAGAGGTCTCGGTGCTCGTCGATCGAACGCTTGGCTGGCTCGCCGCCTCGCCGAGCGCCTTCTCGCCGAACGGCGACGGGAGGCTCGACACGATCGCTTTCACATTTGGCCTCTCGCAGCCGGCTGCGGTGTCGGTGCGGGTTCTCCAGGCGGGGCGTCAGGTCGCCCTTCTCTTCTCGGGGAATCTCCAGCCCGGCCCGCAGCAGATCGTCTGGAACGGTCAGACCTCGATCGGCACGGCGCCCGACGGAGGCTACGACGTCGAGGTAGACGCGGCCGGCTCGCTGGCGTCGACCTCGGAGGTCGTCCACTTCACGATCGACTCCCGGGCTGGGTAGCGATCCAGGCGTCGTAGGCCCGCTCGAGATGCTCGAGGAGCGCGACGAGCACCTCGGGTCGCTCGACCCGGCGTCCGGCCTCGAGCGAGAGCGAGCTGGCAGGTACGGCGAGCCCGTGCGGCAACTGGTCGGCCGAAGCGTTGACGTTGATGCCGATTCCGAGGACGACCCGCCCCTCACGCGCCTCGGCCAGGATGCCTGCCACCTTTCGCCCGCCGACGAGAACGTCGTTCGGGAACTTGACCGTTGCGGCGAGGCCGGTCACGGCGCCGATCGCCTCGGCGCAGGCGCGGCCGGCGACGAGGGAAAGCTCGGGCAGCCGGGCCGGCTCCACCGGCGGTCGCAGGAGCACCGAGCAGAGGACGCTCGTCCCCGGCAGCGCGTGCCAGCGGCGCCCGAGCCTCCCGCGGCCCTCCGTCTGCTCCTCCGCGACGGCCACGGCTCCCTCCGGCGCGCTCTCCTCCAGCAGGCGCTGGGTCGACGGGCAGCTCTGGACGTACACGTAGGGTGTCCCGAACCGCCCGCACAGCCTCGGCGCGACCACCTCCGGGGAGAGGGAATCGAGCATCCCGGCATTAGACTAGGCGCCCGTGCCAGAGACTCCTTTCGGCCGGGAGGGAATCGAGTCGATCCTTCCTCATCGCGATCCGTTCCTGTTCCTCGACGAGGTACTGGAGCTCGAGCCCGGCAGGCGAGTCGTGGCGCGCACGCGCGTGCGCGGAGACGAGTGGTTCTTTCCCGGCCACTTCCCGGGCAGGCCGATCATGCCGGGTGTCCTCATCGTTGAGGCGATGGCTCAGGCTGGAGCGGTCGCCGTGCTCTCGGAGGAGGAGAATCGAGGAAAGCTGGCGCTCTTCGCAGGCATCGACGACTGCCGCTTTAAACGAGTCGTTTCGCCGGGCGAGGAGCTCGTGCTGACCTGTGAGGTGGAGCAGGTGCGCGGTCCGATCGGCCGAGGCAGGGCGCGGGCGACGGTCGGCGGGGCGCTGGCCGCCCGCGGGACGCTCACCTTCGCGACACAGTGATCGGCACCGGCCGAGGACATGAGGTCTCGATCTCCGTGACCGGGGTCGGTGCGCACGTCCCCGAGCGCATCCTGACAAACCAGGAGCTCTCCGAGAGGCTCGACACCGCGGACGCCTGGATCGTGGAGCGGACCGGCATCCGAGAGCGACGGATCGCCGCCCCCGATGAGGCACTTTCGGACATCGCGCTGCCGGCGGCGCGGAAGGCGCTCGTGCAGGCGGGTCTCACGGGCGCCGACCTCGATCTGATCGTCGTCGCAACGGTGACGCCCGACATGATGTTCCCGACCTCCGCGGCGATCATCGCGCAGCGGCTCGGCGCGCCGCGGGCGGCCGCCTACGACCTGCTCGCCGGCTGCACCGGCTTCGTCTACGCCCTTGCACAGGCGTACGGGATGCTCGCCGGCGGGCTCGCGGAGCGTGCCCTCGTCGTGGGGGGCGACGTGCTCTCGAAGATCCTCGACTGGACGGATCGCGCCACCTGCGTTCTCTTCGGCGACGGCGCCGGCGCCGTCGTCATCGAGCGGGTGGAGCGCGGCGGCTTTCTCGGCTTCGAGCTCGGCGCGGACGGCGGTGGCGGCGTCCACCTCTCGCTCCCCGGCAGCGGTTCCCGCGCAGCTCCGGAGGGTACTGATCGCCTGGTGCAGATGAACGGCCGCGAGGTTTTCAAGTTCGCGACGCGAGTGCTCGTCTCGTCCGCGAGCGATCTCCTCGCCGAATGCGACCGTACGGTGGAGGACGTCGACGTCTACATTCCCCACCAAGCGAACCTGCGCATTATCAACTACGCCTGTACGAAGCTAGGCATCCCGGAGGAGCGAACCTTGGTCAACGTCGATCGGTACGGCAACACCTCGTCCGGCTCCATCCCGCTCGCCCTCGCCGAGGGTCTCGACGAGCGACGGGTGAAGGCCGGCGATCTCGTTCTGATGACCGGCATGGGCGCGGGTCTCACGTGGGGGTCAGCGCTGCTCGAGTGGACGCGGGTCGAGGCATGACGAAGGTCGCTTTCTGCTTCCCCGGGCAAGGCTCGTTCGAGGCAGGGATGGGCCGCGAGATCGCGGAGGCGGTGCCGGAGGCGATGGAGGTCTTCGACCGTGGAAGCGCGGCCTCCGGCCTCGACCTCCATCGCCTGTGCTTCGACGCGCCGGCGGAGGAGCTCATGGAGACCGAGATCCAGCAGCCGGCGCTCGTCGCGACGAGCCTCGCCATCCTGGCCGCGCTGCGCGAGCAGGGGATCGCGCCGGACTTCGTTGTAGGCCACTCCGTCGGCGAGTTCGCGGCCCTCGCCGCCGCGTCTGCGATCGAGACCGGGGACGCGATCGCACTCGTGCGCGAGCGCGGACTGGCCATGGCCGAGGCTGCGAGGCATCACCCCGGAACGATGGCGGCGATCCTCGGTCTCGAGGACGAGGTCGTCGAGGAGCTCTGCCGCGCGATTCGCGGGGTGTGGCCGGCGAACTACAACTGTCCAGGCCAGCTCGTCATCTCGGGCGAGTTCGATGCGGTCGACGAATGCTGTGAGCGTGCCGAGGAGCAGGGGGCCAGGAGGACGATCAAGCTACGCGTCTCGGGCGCCTTCCACAGCCCACTCGTCGCGCGTGCGGCCGACCGGTTGAAGCCGGCGATCGACCGCGTCCGGTTCAGCGAGCCCGTCGCCCCGTTCATGTCCACGGTGACGGCGCGGATCGAGCCCGCGCAACGCTTCGGCACGCTCTTGGTCGATCAGCTGACCGCCCCCGTGAAGTTCACGCAGTCCGCGTCCTCGCTCATCCGCGGCGGCGTCAGGACGTTCGTCGAGGTGGGACCCGGCAACGTCCTCTCCGGTCTCGTCAGGCGCATCGACCGCAGCGTCAAGGCGATTCCGGTCAACAACCTCGAGAGTCTGAAGAAGTTGAAGGAGACCCTCAGCGCTGCCTGACGCGTCGTTCTGCTCGCTGGAGGGGAAGATCGCGCTCGTCACCGGTGGCTCGCGAGGCATCGGCGCTGCGATTGCGCTCGAGCTCGGGCGGGCGGGGGCGTCCGTGACGCTCACCTATCGCTCGGGCGCCGAGGAGGCCGAAGCTGTCGCGGCCAAGATCCGGGGCAAGGCGGTGCAGGCGGACGTCTCGGAGCCGGAGGCGGCCGGCGCGATCGTCGAGGGCGCGGGCGAGCTCGACATCCTCGTCAACAACGCCGGGATCACGCGTGACGGTCTGATCGCGCGCATGAGCGACGACGACTGGCATGCGGTCCTCGACACGAACCTCGGCGGGGTCTTCCACACTTGCCGCGCCGCCGCTCGTGGAATGATGCGCCGCCGTCGCGGCGCGATCGTGAATGTGACGAGCGTCGTGGGCCTCCGGGGAAATCCGGGCCAGACGAACTACGCGGCCTCGAAGGCCGGGATCATCGGCTTCACCAAGTCGCTCGCGCGCGAGCTCGGCTCGCGCGGCGTCCGGGCGAACGCGGTCGCTCCGGGATACGTGGGGACGGCTCTGACCGACGTGCTGCCCGAGGAGGCGAGGCAGGCGATCCTCGCGAACACGCCGCTCGGCCGGCTCGGGGAGCCGGACGACATCGCGGGGGCAGTACGCTTCCTCTGCTCTGACGAGGCCTCGTTCATCACGGGCGAGGTGCTTCTCGTCGACGGCGGACTGGGGATGTAGATGGCGAGCATGAACGGACGGCGGCGGGTCGTCGTCACCGGGCTCGGCGCGGTGACGCCGCTCGGGAACGACGTGGAATCGAGCTGGGAGAACCTGAACGCGGGGCGCTCGGGCGCGGGCGAGATCACGCAGTTCGACCACTCGGACTACCCGGTGCACTTCGCCTGCGAGCTCAAGGACTTCGACCCGACGCAGTGGATGGAGCGAAAGGCCGCGCGCCGCATGGACCGGTTCGCGCAGATGATCATCGCGGCGGCGCGGCAGGCGCAGTCCGATTGCGGCCTGGACATCGAGGCCGAGACCGACAGGATCGGCGCCTCGGTCGCCACGGGCATCGGAGGCCTCCGCTCCTACCAGGAGTGCTACGCCACGCTGCTCGAGCGCGGCCCGGACCGCGTGAATCCGTTCTCGATCCCGGCGATCATCCCGAACATGGGGGCGGCATGGGTGTCGATGGAGCTCGGTACGCGCGGCCCGCTCGCCTCGCAGTGCACGGCTTGCGCCGCGTCGAACATGGCGATCGGCGACGGGCTCGACGCGATTCGCCTCGGTCGCGCCGACGTCATGTTCTGCGGCGGTACGGAGGCGCCCGTGACCGAAGTCGGCATCGCCGGCTTCGGCGCCATGCGCGCCCTCTCGCGCCGAAACGACGATCCCGAGCACGCGAGCAGGCCCTTCGACGCGGACCGCGACGGCTTCGTGATGGGCGAGGCGGGCGTGATCCTCGTCCTCGAGGAGCTCGAGCACGCGCGGGCACGCGGCGCGAAGATCTACGCCGAGCTTCTCGGCTACGGCGTTTCTTCGGACGCAACGCATATCACCGAGCCCGATCCGACCGGGGAGCATCCCGCCCGGGCGATGAAGATGGCCTTCGGGGACGCGGGCATCAAACCGGGCGAGATCGACTACATCAACGCTCACGGGACCTCGACGCCGCTCGGTGACGCGAGCGAGACGCGCGTGATCAAGATCGCGGTGGGCGAGGAAGTGGCCCGGAAGATCCCGATCTCCTCGACCAAGGGCTCGACCGGTCACTGCCTCGGAGCCGCCGGTGCCGTTGAGGCGATGTTCGCGACTCTTGCGGTGAACAGAGGCCTCCTGCCGCCGACCATCAACTACGAGCAGGCGGACCCCGAGTGCGACCTCGACTACATCCCGAACGAGCCACGTGAGGCGCCGGAGGCTCGCGTCGCCGTCTCGAACTCCTTCGGCTTTGGCGGCCACAACGCGTGCATTGTGTTGCGCCGCTTCGACGGCTGAGGACAGGCCCTCACCGTCTGGCGCGGGGCGGTCCGCCGCCGTCGATAGCCTCGCCCGGGGTGCGAATCGTCCATATCGGGGACGCTCTGGTCGAGGTCCACGTGCGGCGCTCGCGGCGGGTGCACGGGTCGCGCGCGATCTTCCGTGCCGGCCTGCCGCCGGAGGTCGTCGTGTCGCTGCGGGCGAGCGAGCGCGAGGTCGATCGTGCGATCGGCGAGCATCGGGACTGGTTCGCCCGGTGTCTGGCGAGGGCGCCGGCAGCTGTGCTCGGACTCGACCGAGTGGCGGTGACTGAGGCACAGGGCAGGCGGCTTGCGCGGGCGTTGCTCAAGCGTGCAGTCGCAGCCGAGGCACAGGCGATGGGCCTCACATACAGGCGCATCGCCATTCGCGACCAGCGAAGTCGCTGGGGGTCGTGCTCGACCACCGGTACGCTTTCCTTCAACTGGCGGCTCGTCCTCGCGCCCGCCGAGGTGCTCGACTACGTCGTCGTCCACGAGCTCTGCCACGTCGTGGCAGCGGACCACTCGCCTCGGTTCTGGAGCATCGTCGAGGAGCGGCGGCCCGGCTACGCAGAGCAGCGCGCGTGGCTCGACCGCCACGGCTGGGAGCTGCTCGCCTACCGGCCGCCCACCTAGGAGCGTGGATTTCCTCGGGGCGCTCGTGCGGTCGGTTTAGACGGAGCGCGGGCAAGCCCGCAACTCCTGAGGTCGGCACCGCAAGCGGCGCCTAGGACCTGATCCGCGGGATCGCCCGCTTCACGGCGCATAGGGTACGCCGCGGTGGAGCGCTGGGCGACCTTCGACTGCTACGGGACGCTCATCGACTGGAACGAGGGCATCCGCCAGGAGCTCGAGCGGCTTTTCGGCGTGGCGCAAGCCCCGCGTCTCCTGGAGCGCTACCACGAGCTCGAACCCGTGGTCGAGGAGGAGTCCTACCGCTCCTACCGCGACGTCCTGACGCTCACCCTCGCCCGCATCGCCGCCGAGGAGGGAGTGGGGCTCGCTGCGGACGAGCGCGCTGCGCTTGCACAGTCGCTTCCGTCGTGGGAGCCGTTCCCGGAAGTGCGGGCCGCGCTGGCGGAAGCGCGCCGCCGCGGCTGGCGGCTCGGCATCCTCTCGAACACCGACCGCGACTTCCTCGAGGCGTCGATGCGCCGCCTGGGGGTCCACTTCGACCTGACCATCGTGGCGCAGGACGTGCGCTCCTATAAGCCGGGCCACGCGCACTGGCAGCGCTTCTTCGAGGAGACGGGTGCCGGCGGCGACCGGCACGTCCACGTCGGCGCGAGCCTTTTCCACGACATCGCGCCGGCGAACGAGCTGGGCCTCCGCTCGATCTGGATCAACCGGCTCGGCGAGCAAGCGACCGCACCGCCGGCGCGGGAGCTGCGAGATCTCTCTCCGCTTTCGGAGGCGCTCGACGAGCTCGCGCCGACGTGACGGGGCTCGCGGTCCGCCCTCCAGAGGCGGCCGACATTCCCGCCATCGTCGAGCTCGCGAACCTCCGGTCGCGGGCGCATTTTGCGACCGACGACCTGAGCGAGGCGGATCTTCGCAGCTGGTTCGCCTTCGGTGGCTTCGACCCGGCGCGGGACGCGTGGCTCGCCCTCACCGGCGAGCAACTCGTGGGCTGGGCATACCTCTTCGACGTCGGCGGCGAGCACACGCGCTTCGAGCTCGACGTCTGCGAGCGGCCGGGGAGCGCCCACCCCGTCTGCCCGATGTTGCTCGACGCCGCGGAGCGTCGCGCCGCCGAACTCTCGTGCGAGGCACCGCCGGCAGAGGAGCCGTTGCTGCGCGTCGAGCCATCGGAGACCGACGAGCAGCTCAAGGCGCTGCTCGAAGGCGCCGGCTACCGCCTCATCCGCCACTCGTTCCGGATGCTCACCGAGCTCGACGCCAAGTCCGAGGGCGGACCGGTGCAACTCGGCGGCGTGGACGTGCAGCACTACGCTTGGCCTCTCGGGATCTCGATCCGGAGCTTCGAGCCCGACCGGGACGAGCGCACCGTCTACGACGTCCAGAACGAGGGATTCGCTGACACCTGGGACTACCTGCCGCTGTCCTTCGAGGAGTGGCGACATCTGATGGTCGGTAGCGAGGACTTCGACCCGTCGCTCTGGTTCCTGGCCGTCGCCGGCGAGGAGCCGGTGGGGATCGTGCTCTGTCGCCCCCGCCACCCGGGAGACTCGCGGCTCGGCTGGATCCGCGTGCTCGCCGTGCGGCCGGCCTGGCGACGGCGCGGGATCGCCCGCGCGCTTCTTCTCCAGGCGCTCGCGGCTTTTCGCCAGCGAGGTCTGACTCGCGTTGGGCTCGGGGTGGACGGCGAGAGCACGTCGGGCGCGCTCGAGCTCTATGTGAGCGCCGGCATGCGCGTCGAGCGCCGCTACGATGTCTACGAGAAGCCGGTTCGCCGGGCGTGAGCCGCCTGCGCGCCCGCTGCCCCGACTGTCGCGTGAACACGGCGGTCGCGCTCGACGGTGACTACGAGTGCCACGCCTGTGGTCGGAGGTTTCGTGCGGGTCTCGTACGGGTGCCGCGCGCGTTCGGCAACGGAGGCGATGCGATGGCGAAGGCTGCGTTCCTTCCGCTCCCCTACCCGGAGACCGCGGTCGTGGCGGAGGACTCGCTTCCCGAGCAGACGCTCGCTCTTGCCGCCGCTCTCCCCGACCGCCCGCTCGTCCTCGGCGGTTGTTGCTGCGCGCACGTGGGGGCAGTCGAGGGCCTTGCGGCCAGGCACGGGCGGATCTCCGTCGTCTGGCTGGACGCCCATGGTGACCTCAACACGCCGGCCACCTCCCGCTCCGGGAACGAGTGGGGGATGCCGCTTCGGATGCTGCTGGATGGCGCCACGGTGGCCGCCTGCGACGTCGCGCTTCTCGGCGCCAGGAGCCTGGACCCGCCGGAGGAGGACTTCGTCGCAAGGGAGGGACTCCGGACGGAACCTGACGCCGTCGCCGCCGTCCTCTCCGGAACGAGCGGCGTTTACGTCGCGCTCGACTGCGACGTTCTGCGCCCCGGCGAGGTCGCTGTCTTCATGCCCGAGGCCGGCGGTCTCGCGCTCGCCGCGCTCGCCCGCATCCTGGAGGAGCTGAACGACAGAGCGACCATCCTCGGGGCCGGCCTGACGGGCCTCGTCCACGACGAGCGGAACGTCGCGCCCCTCGCCCAGCTCTGTGGGGCGATGGGGTTCTAGGGGCCTGTCCCGGACAAGCCCCTAGACTCAGCCACCATGGCAGATCGCATCGACGTCTCGATCGAGCACAAGAACCTGCCTTCGCGCGACGGCGAGAAGCGTCATCCGAACACGTGCCCCTCGTGCGGTTCGCACTATCGCGAGGACGAGCTGGCGCACAGCCTCAACGTCTGCCCGCATTGCGGGCACCACTTTCCCGTTCGTGCCCGCGCGCGCATCGAGCAGCTCGCCGACGCAGGGTCTTTCCTCGAGGAGGCGGCCGAGGTTCGCTCGGAGGACCCCCTCGAGTTCTTCGACCTCCGGCCCTACGCGGAGCGGCTGGCGGAGGCGGAGCTCGCCACCGGCCTCGGCGAGGCGATCATCGTCGGGCAGGCGACGATCGAGGACCACCCGTGCGAGCTATCGGCGATGGACTTCGCCTTCATGGGCGGCTCGATGGGAAGCGCCGTCGGCGAGAAGTTCGCCCGCGCCTGCGAGAGCGCCGCCGAGCGCGAGGTACCGCTCGTATCGGTGACCGCGTCCGGCGGTGCACGCATGCAGGAGGGCATCCTCTCGCTCATGCAGCTCCCGAAGACGGTGTGCGCGGTGGAGGAGCTGCACGAGGCCCGGTCCCCGCTCATCAGTGTCATGGCACACCCGACGACCGGGGGCGTCCTCGCGAGCTTCGCGACCCTTGGCGATGTGATCGTCGCGGAGCCGGGCGCGCTGATGTCGTTCGCGGGGCCGCGTGTCGTCGCCCAGACGACGCGCGAGAAGCTGCCGGACGACTTCGGCCGCGCGGAGTCGAACCTCCGCTTCGGGCACCTCGACGCCGTCCTGCCGCGCCGCGAGCTCCGGCCTTACATCGCGCGTTTGCTGCGCCTTTTCGACCGTGGCTAGAGACGATGAGATCCGCCTGCGGGAGCGGCTCAGCCGCTTGCGGAGCCTGCCGCTGCTCCGAGGCGCACGGATCGAGCGCGAGGTGGAGCGCCTCGAGCGCCAGCTCGACCGTCTGCGCGCCGAGGCGACCGACGAGGAGGTCTGGCGCTCCGTCGAGCTCGCCCGCGACGAGCGGCGGCCGTACACCCTCGACTACGTCGAGCGCCTGCTCGAGGACTGGATCGAGCTCCACGGCGACCGCGCCCGGGCAGACGACGCCGCGATCGTCGCCGGAATCGGACGCTTCGAGGGCCGGACAATCGCGCTCGTCGGCCAGCAGAAGGGACGCGAGTTGAAGGAGCGGGTTCGCCGGAACTTCGGGTCGGCTCATCCCGAGGGCTACCGGAAGGCGGTCCGCGTGATGGAGCTCGCCGACCGCTTCGGCTTCCCGCTCGTGACCCTGGTCGACACGCAGGGCGCCTATCCCGGCGTCGCTGCCGAGCAGCACGGCCAGGGCGGTGCGATCGCGCGCTCGCAGGAGGTGATGGCCCGCCTCGAGGTGCCGACCGTTGCCTGCATCATCGGCGAGGGCGGTTCGGGCGGTGCCGTCGCCCTGGCCCTGGCAGACCGGGTGCTGATGCAGGCGAACGCGATCTACTCCGTCATCTCCCCGGAGGGCTGCGCCGCCATCCTCTGGCGAGACATGGGCGAAGCCCGCAAGGCCGCAGCCGCCTTCAAGCCGGACGCTCACCACTGCCTGGAGCTCGGCGTAATCGACGTGGTCGTACCGGAACCGGAGCACGGAGCGCAGGCAAACGTGGACGAGGCGGCGCGCCTCCTTCGCGATTCGCTGTCGGAGGCGCTGGAGGACCTCGAGGGCATCCCCGGCGACGAGCTGAGACGCCGCCGGCGCCAGAAGTTCCGAAACATGGGCGTGTATGCCCTCAGCTCCTGAGGTAGGCGCCCTTTCCCACCAAGCAAGGGGAGAGGGTTCTTGAAACGCGTCAGGAGCGAGCGACGGTGGCGGGCGGAGGCGGGCTCCGCCCGCCGGGAGCCCAGCATCCTGTGTGGCAACGGTCGGACTCAGCTGTGAGTGACCGGCCCCAGCCACGGAGGCATCGAACCGCCGTCCGCAAGGAGGGGGCTCAGGGGGGAACCAAGGGTTCACCCCTGTTTCAACATGTTCCACAGAGTTTTCCCCCGGCCGAGGGATGGACTCGACACATGAGCGTTGATGTATGAAGCCGTGCCCAGGCGGGTAATCGAAGCGGCATGGCGCGTTCAATCTGGCGTGGCACGATCTCCTTCGGCCTGGTGAGCGTCCCCGTGCGCATGTTCACGGCCACGGAGTCGAAGGAGCTGCGTTTTCACTTCCTCCACAGGGGCGACCTCGCGCCGATCAGCTACGACAAGGTGCTCAAGGACACCGGCGAACACGTCGATCCCGACGAGATCGTGCGGGGCTTCGAGGTGGAGAAGGGCCGCTTCGTCGAGCTCACCGACGAGGATCTCGACCGGCTCGATGTCGAGCTCGCCCACGGCATCGACATCTGCGACTTCGTCGCTCTCGAGGAGATCGACCCGATCTACTTCCGCAAGGCTTACTACCTGCTGCCCGAAGACGGAGCCGAGAAGCCTTACGCGCTGCTCGTGCGGGCGCTCGAGGAGACCGCGAAGGTCGGGATTGCGAAGATCGTCATCCGCAAGAAGCAGCATCTGGCTTGCCTGCGGCCCTGGGAGGGCGCGATCCTGCTCGAGACCATGTACTTCGCGGACGAAGTTCGAAGGCCTGAGAAGGTGAAGCTGAAGGGTGACCTGCGAGGCCCGGAGGTCGAGATGGCGCGCTCGCTCGTGGAGAACCTCAGCGAGCACTTCGAACCGGAGAAGTACGACGACACCTATCGCAAGGAGCTGCTCGAGCTCCTGCGCGCGAAGGCGAAGGGCAAGCCGTTGCCGGAGGCCGAGGAGGCCGAGGAGGGCGAGGTGGTGGACCTGATGGCGGCGCTGCGCGAGTCGGTCGAGCGCACGAAGCGTCAGAAGAGCTCCACTCGCCGCGCGGGCGCGAAGAAGCCGGCTGCCAAGAAGCCCGCTCGCAAGGCAAGCTAGGTGGATCAACCGGCAGCGTCCAGCGGCGACCTCCGGCAACGTTGCCGGTCGACCCACTAGTGCCCGAGAAGCTCGGTGAGTACCGGCGCAAGCGCGACCCGAAGGAGACGCCCGAGCCCTTCGGGGGCAAGCGGCGCGGTAAGGAGCCGATCTTCGTCGTGCAGCGTCACGACGCGAGGCGCCTTCACTACGACTTCCGGCTCGAGCGCGGCGGCGCTCTCGCGAGCTGGGCGGTTCCGAAGGGCCTCCCACTCGAGCCCGGGCAGCAGAACCTTGCCGTCCACGTCGAGGACCACCCGCTCGAGTACGCGCGCTTCGAGGGCGAGATCCCGAAGGGCCAGTATGGCGCCGGTCTCGTCGAGATCTGGGACAGCGGCACCTACGAGCTGATCGAGGAGAAGCGCGGCGGAGGCCTGACGGTACGCCTCCACGGGAAGCGCCTGGAGGGCGTGTGGGCGCTCGTGCCGGCGAGGCTCTCGGGCGACGAGAAAAACTGGCTGATCGTTCGCAAGCGCGAGGAGGGCGCTCCGCCGGCGACGGGAGGCACCTACACGCCGATGCTGGCAACGCTCGCGCAGGACCCTCCGGCAAGCGGCGAGTGGCTCTTCGAGGTGAAGTGGGACGGCTACCGTGCGCTCGCCTACCTCCGCGGGGGCGACGCGAAGCTCGTCAGCCGCAACGGCAACGACCTGACGCAGCGCTTCTCCGGGGTCGCGAAGGCGCTCGAGCAGGCGGTGAAGACGCCGGGGTGCGTTCTCGACGGCGAGGTGTGCGCACTCGACGAGGAGGGCCGCGCGAGCTTCTCGGCCATGCAGCAGGGACAGCCGGACACGCCCGTCGTCTACTACGCGTTCGACATCCTCGAGGTCGAGGGGAAGCCCCTCGTCGACCTGCCGATCGAGGAACGCCGCGCGCGGCTCGGGGGTCTGCTCGATCGCCGGAGCCGCACGGTGAAGCTTTCGGAGGCGTTCGACGACGGCGACGCGCTGCTCGAGGCGGCGCGCGAGCAGGGACTGGAGGGGATCATTGCGAAGCGTGCGGGGTCGCGATACGTTCAGGGCAAGCGAACCCGCGACTGGCTGAAGGTGAAGACGCACGGGAAGCAGGAGTTCGTCGTCGCCGGCTACACCAAGGGGCAAGGCCGGCGCTCCGGGAGGTTCGGCTCACTCGTCCTCGGGGTTCGCCGCGGTGACGAGCTTGCCTACGCGGGCAACGTCGGCACGGGCTTCAAGGACGACGAGATCGACCGCCTGCTTGCGAAACTGAAGCCTCTCGTGCGCAAGACCTCGCCGTTTCCTTCGGCGCCGAGGATGCCGAAGGTCCGCAAGGGCGACGTCGTCTGGGTCGAGCCGAGGCTTGTAGCCGAGGTCGAGTTCGCCGAGTGGACGCACGACGGACGCCTGCGGGCTCCCTCCTACCAGGGCTTGCGGGAAGACAAGGCGCCGGAGGAGGTGCGGCGCGAGGAGCCGCTCTCGGACGAGGTGCGCCGAGGCCGCAACGTCCTGCGCCTGACCAACCTCGACAAGCGCTTCTGGCCTGAGGAGGGGATCACGAAGGGCGACCTCCTCTCGTACTACCGGGCAATTGCGCCCGTGCTCGTCCCTCACCTGCGCGACCGGCCGTTCACGATGAAGCGCTACCCCGACGGCTGGGCCGGCGGCCACTTCTTCCAGAAGGACGCTCCGAAGCACATCCCCCAGTGGATCAAGCGCGTGCCACTCGTCGTGTCGACGCGCGACTCGCCGCGGCAGCGGCGGCGCATCGAGGCGCCGCTCGTGAACGACGAGCTCGCGCTCCTGTGGATGGCGAACATGGGCTGCATCGACATGAACGTCTGGTACTCGCGGATCGACAAGCCCTCGCGCCCGGACTTCGTCCTCTTCGACCTCGACCCCTCGGCAGACGTCGGCTTCAAGGAGACGATCGAGGTCGCGCTGCTCGTGAAGGAGGTGCTCGACGCGGTCGGCCTCTCGAGCTTCCCGAAGACGAGCGGTAGCGAGGGCATCCATATCCTCGTCCCCGTAGCGCGGCGCCACACGTACGAGGAGACGCGCGAGTTCGCCGAGATCGTCGCGGGGACGCTCGCGCGCCTCCACCGGGGACTCGCGACGACGGAGTGGACGAAGGCGAAGCGGCGCGGCGTGCTCATCGATTCCAACCAGAACGGGGAGGGCAAGACGATCGCCTCGGTCTACTCTGTGCGCCCGAAGCCGGGGGCGCCGGTCTCGACGCCTCTGCGCTGGGACGAGGTGAACGAGGAGCTGAACCCCGCGATCTACACGATGGAGGTGGTCCTTGCTCGCGTGGAGCAGCACGGAGACCTGTACGAAGGCGTGCTGACGCAGAAGCAGTCCCTCACGGCGGCGCTCAAAGCCGTTCGCTGAGGGCGAGTTAGATCAGGCCCGGAAGGCCAGCTCGAGC